>VSNQ01000067.1:0-8893 GCA_009774395.1 Lachnospiraceae bacterium | reverse complement strand
CTGCTTTTATTGCGTCACTGTTCCCAACTCTACTTCAATTGTGTGAACAGACTCCGACATCGCTTCTATTTTCTCACGGCTAATACGCACGCAGGTTTTATCATTCGTTTGCAGTGTCTGCCCATCACAGGTTGCACCTTTTACTTGATATGCTTTATAAGTTAATGCATTGGGATTCTTTATCACAATATGAAAAGCTTTCTGTGCAAACCTCAGCCAAATTTCTGCGTTTCCTTTCGTATCAAATTGTTCTTTAAGCAGTTTTGGATAAATTACCATATCACCAATTTCTCCGTGAACCCCAAATACCTCGGTAATAACCGTCAGCATATACCAGCTTGCGGCACCAGTTAAATAATGATACAGCCCTCTTCCGTTTCCGTTAAAATATTCCGGAATTCCTGGGTAAATTCTGCTGACATCAAAGTTCAGCGCAGAATCTGCAAGAGTCTGCAACGCTTTATATCCCTCTTGCACAAACCCTCTTTGGTATAATGCGTTAGCAAACATTACTGTCATATGCGAGAAAACTGCACCGTTTTCTTTTTCACCATATGCAAAGCCAAACATTCTTCCCAAGTTAAACTTTTGTTCTTGAAAATCCGTATTTAAGCGATACCCACCAATCTCCTTTTGGTATAAATAATGGTCAGCACTGTTGCAAATTTGCGGTATTTGTTCCTCCTTAGCAGTTCTGCTCATAATTGCAAATACCTGTCCTGTCAGCATCATGCGGACACCGTTCTCAAAGTATCCTTCTACAGAATTACCGTCATTATCATAGTAACTGTTGTACCATCCTTCCTTGTCTTTTCCTGCAATCCATTCTGTTTCTTGGATATGCTGTTTTATCCACTCTGATTTCTGTTTTAAGTTTTCTGCCAGTTCTTTTACGGAAACCTGTATTTTTTTTCCGCTTATATTATGTGTACAGCATTTTAAGTAATTTTGCAAAAGTTCCTGTTTTGCTTGAATATTGGAATACAATTGGCTGTCGTCTTTTAGCAGTACCTGCATTTCTTCTAACAATTCCACCTGCTTCCAGCCAAACCGATCTGCCAAAATAGAAAGCAATTCTGCCAACTGCTCCAAATTTCCTGCATATGCGCAAGTAAATGCCACACTTTCCCCGCGCTCTGCTGCCATATCCAACGCATCATTCCAATCTGCTCCGCGCAGGCGGATATGATTATGTTCGCCCACTTCATAAAACGCACATAAATGCTGCAACAATAGATGTTCCAAAATACTTCCCTGGTATACAGCCCCCTCCTCTGATTTTTGCTGTAGACCATATTTTGTATTCCACTGTGTATCCAAACCACCGCCGCGCTGTGCCTGTTCATCTTTAAAATATGGGATTTGTTCCTTTAATATTTCAATATCGCCCGTCTGATCGATATACAGTTTCGTTGTTATAAATGGCCATACACCATGATCCATCCAAACACGTGCAATACCGTTTCTATCCGCTACAAACTCTCCCTGACGTTCCCCAATAATTGTTGCGTTAGTGCCGTCAATCCTCACACCGCCGTAATTGTCCAGAATCATTTGCCGCACACCGCTTGGATCCATAATTAGCAAAGAGAGGCAGTCCTGCCATAAGTCGCGCCACCCTCTGCCGCCTCTGCCATAATCATGATGCGGCAAAAACGAGCATCCGTAAATCCGTCTTAAAATTGGCTGAAAGCTTACCCAGCGCATAAAATTATCAAAGCGCTTATCCCCTGTGCTGTATCGCACATTTACTTTATCCTGCCAATAATTGTGCATCTGTGTTTTCGCATTTTCCACTTGTTTTGCAGTTTGATATGCAGAAACAATTCCTGCAATTTCTTCCTCCTGCTGCGTTACTCCCATAATAATTGTATAGGACACACTTTCCTGCGGCTTTAGTGTAACTGACGTAAAGCGAATACCGCCTAACGCCTCACCCCCTGAAAAACTGCTTCCGGCTGACACGCCATTCCTATTTTCAATAATACTTCTAGGATGCGCATAGCTTCCGCCCTCTCCCAGAAAATTTTCTGCAATCGGATAAAAGTCCTTCGGTTTTTCCCCGTTTCCAGTAACACCACACACAAAGTACGTCAGTTCGTTTTTCCTATGGCCTCGCTCGTCAAATGACAGTGTCGGCTTTACACAAACGCCATAATCGGTTGTCTTTATCCGATGCAGCAGGGAAGTAACGTGCCTGTGATCGCGGATGTTGTCAGCACTCCTTCCATAAATAGGAACCGCCGCTGTCGGTGTAATGGTTTTAGTTTGGCTGTCTTGGTTACAAATCGTCACAAACATAATTTCCACATTGTGTTCTAGTGGTACAAACGACGTAATCTCCGCTTTTAACTGATATTTCTGGGACTGCCTTACAACGGTCTGCCACATAAAACCGGCTGTCAGTGTGCTCTTATCTTGGCTGTTTGTAAAGCGCCTGCTTTCCTCCTCCGCAGAAGCCCCTGTTGCTGACCATGCGCCTGCTCCCTCCACATAACACCAGAAATTTCTTCCAGATCGGTTATTATGCAGATTTTCCACACTTACTGGCTCCATGATAAAAGCATTTTGATTCATCTTGCTGTCCCCTCCCAGATTAGGCGTAACAGCACTTTTGATTCCCTGTTCTCCGGCTATCGGGAAATAGAGAGCACTGTAGTTCTCTGGCTGCTCTATGGAAAATATTCCATCTTCTCCCAAAAATTGTATTGTTTCCATACGCTCTGACCTCCTTATTGTGTTATTGTTTTTAGCGTAAATGTTTTCTTTATACCTTGAAAATCTGGACTTGGGATTCCAAAGCCTCTGCGGATGTTGTCAACTCTTCGGATTCTTTTGCTACAGTTTCGCTGTTATACATTAAACCATCCGCTTGTTTTACCAGAATATCGGAGGAAGCAAGGATCTGTTGTGAACTTGCTGCCTGTTCCTCCGATATCGCAGCAACCTCTCTTGCAACTTCTTCTACTTGGTCAACTTTCTGAATCATCTGCTGTACTAAATCTCCGGCTATTACAATATTTTCAAAAATATTGTCGTATGTCCGCACTGCATTCCCAATTAATTCACTACTGCTGTGAATATTATCCATACTATTATTTGCTTGGCTGATTACTTCACTGATTAATTTCTTAATATCCAGCACAAGCGCATCAATATGCTGTACAGACTGCATACTTGTCTGCGCCAACTTTCCAATTTCTGTTGCTACCACAGTAAAACCTTTTCCCGCTTCTCCTGCCCGCGCCGCCTCAATAGATGCATTTAGCGACAATAAATTTGTTTCATCCGCAATATCACCGATTGCTTTTGTAATATTGGTGATTTCCTCTGATGCACTCCCCACTTCATCAATTGCCTGTTGTAACTGCTGCACAGATTCATTAATATTTTGCATAGCAGCATTCACATCCTGCATAACCTCTTTGCCTTTCTGTGAAATACCGACCGTTTCCTTCATTTTTCCGTTCATGCCGTCGCCGTCTGCCTTGGTTTCTGCTACCAGCGCCGCCAATGTGGTTGCACTGTGTGCAATGCCGTTAACGGAAGCAGACAGCTGCTCCACCGTTTCATTTAGTTCTTTCATTGACTGGTTTTGTTCCTTGGAAGCCTGATACATTTGACCAGAAACTTCCTTGCTGTTATCCGCCTGCTGATGCAATGTATGGGAAACTTGATCAATTGAGGTTATCATGCTGCGCATAACAGTAATAAATTTACCAACGCACCGGCTCATAACTCCGATTTCATCATGATTGCCGTTTTTGCTGTCAATTGTAAAATCGCCCTCCGTCATTGCTTTAATAATATCCGTCAGACCTTTGACTGGACGAATTACAATATGTACAATCCGTTCCATTAACACCATTACAATAAGCACCGAAATAATACCGAAGCATATCATAATATTTCTTATTTTGTTTAAATCACGATAAACGGTTTGCGTCGGAACATAAGAAACCAGCAGCCAGTCCGTTCCCTCAATTTCTTCAAAAACGACTAAATTTCCCTCCAATTCAGTTAAATCATATGCCCTCTGCGTAATCCGCTTAGCGATTTCCTGCATAAACGGACTATCTAATGTATCTAATTTCTTGGATATCTGATCTCTATCGCGTGAAGCTAACATTGTTAAATTCTCGCTGTTCACCAAAAACGCCTCTGCATTTTCCATTTTTACAAAACTATTTACATAAATGCTAATCCTGTCTAGTGATAAATCCGCCGAAAGCACACGCACACCATCAGAAGTATTCCGCAGCATACCGCAAGCACTAATGACCTGCTGCCCATTTTCATTGATATAGGCATTTGTAAATCCCAAATTCACTCTGGTTAAACCATCCTGGAACCACTCTGTCTGTGTCACATCAACTGCAGAACTATTTTCCTCACCAGTTAACTGTTCTTCGCCGGTTTTCACAAGTGAAACATTGCTGATTCGCACGCCCGCTGTTGATCCAGCTGCGCCTAAATTAAATTCCATACGTCCGTTTGCATCATTATAATCTAACATCGTAAATGAATATGTATAAGTCTGTTTCGTCGTTGTTAAATTGACAATGGTATCCTCCAAATAACGTTTGTATTCTCGATCTGGCGCTGTAACACTCACCTTTATCGTTCTGTCTTCCTCTGCATACGCATCAAAAGAAACCTTATATTTTCCCCCGCTCTGAATGGGTAGCATAGGCTGTACAAACTGTACACTGTAATCCACTGTACCCTCATTTGCAATATCTATCACAACCTCATTATCACGGATTTGTGCTGACGCTTCTCCTTCCAGCGTTGTCATAAATATCCATCCCTCATCGTCGGCGAGATTTTCTATTGATGCAAAATTACCATTATTAATATAATTGCCGCTACTGTCTGCTTCCCGCAGTTGAACAGTTTTTACCGGATTTGCCTTGTAAAGCGTCCCATTGGCATCCGCAATAGAAAGCCCTTGCGGAAAGTCACTGTCGTAATTATAATATGTATCCAAAAAGTCCTGCATTTTATATTCATCAAATGCCATTTGCTCTAACGCCTGTTTCATTACGTTAAACGCTGCTAAATTCCGATTTAACCACGCTTCTATTTCAGCGGACTGGATTTCCACGGAAGTTTTTAATAAATCCTGTGCATTTGATTGATTTACTTTTTTGGATACGTTGTACATCAATCCGGTGAGAACAGTAATAATAATGCATATCACTGGCAGAATAATGCCTAACAGCTTCACTTTTATAGAAATGAATTTTTCTTTTTCCGTCATTTGAAATTCCTCCGTGTTCAACCTTAACGCCTGTTAAAATATTTATTTCGGTTGATATTGCGCCACATTCCCGCGATCTTCCTTTTTACTCCGACTGATACTGCGCCACATTCCCGCGATCGACCTTTTCAAATGGCAGCAAAATATACTTTCCATCCTGCGAAGCTCCTTCAATTTCTTTTATTGATTGCTTGGAAGCCAACTTCTGCGCTGCCTGCACCGCTGCCTGAATTTGTGACGACATTGGCTGATACACCGTGAAATCCATACGTCCCTCCGCAATTGCCTGACAGCCTGCCGCCGAAGCATCCACACCTAGAAACAGAATAGACTCCGTATTCATTCCAGCCTTTTCAAATGCTGCAAGTGCGCCCAGCGCCATATCGTCATTGTTCGCTGCAACACAATCCAATGTTTTACCTGTTTTTAAAAAAAGCTCTATTAATTCCTGCGCTTTATCCGTATTCCAATCGGCATAATCTTCAAAGACATAATTTATTTTTTTGCCGCTTGCCTTTAATGTCTGTTTCAGTCCGTTCGTTCTACCCACTGTTCCTGAAGCTCCCTTGGGCCCTTTTAAAACAGCAATATTGATTTCTTCTCTGCTTCCCAACTGCTCTAAAATATATTCTGCCTGATACTGTCCAGCCATATATTCATCTGATGCCACATAAATATAGCGGTCTTGTTCTAACTGTTCCTCCTCCGGCGCATTGTTAATAAACACAATTGGAAGATTGTCTGCGGATGCTTTTATTTCTGTAACCGTGTCTGGCGAAACCAGTCCGCACATAAGTACGTTATAACCATTCGCAGCTGCCTGCTTTATCTGCGCATTCTGTGTTTCTACAGAATTTTCTGCATATCCTGCATCCAATGACATCCCGTATGCTGCTGCCTGTTCTTGCAGTTGACTCGCCCAGCCTTCATAATAACTTCCGCTTTCGATTGCCGTATAATAAATTTTTGTATTACTGTTTCCCGTCTGATTCTCATTTCCGCATCCGCTTAACCATATGGAAATAAACACGGTAAGCAGCATAGGCAAACGATATTTTCTTTTGATAGACATAGTACACACTCCTTTACAATCTCACGGCAGTTGCATCTTGCAATTATCTTATTGCTGCAATTATCTTATTGCTGCAATTATCTTATTGCTTAAAATCTCACGGCAGCTGCATCTTGCAATTGTCTGATTGCTGCAATTATCTCATTCGATTTTTTAATATTACTTATTTTCAGTGGAAACATATATCATATTTAATTGAAAAATGTTAAATACATGATGTGAATGCTAAATTGAATTGGGAAATATCTTACGCGCCGAGCACTCGGGGCTGTCGCAATAAGGATAACATATACAAGATAGTCTAATATCATGCTGTTATTTATACGATATCTTATATCATCAAAGCTTATTGCGACAGCCCCATTCTTCCTTTGCGTGCCGTGTGCATAAAAGGGACTGTCGGAAAACTACATTTCCAACAGCCCCTAAATACCATTATTTGAAAGTGACTTTCTATCAAACTTTCACATTATTTTAAAATTCATAGCACGACAACACCGCCACAAAGTCTTCTTTCTTATCTTTTCGTGCCTTTATAAGCCACTCCTGCCGTTCTTCTTCTGTCATATATGCCATTATTACACTAAACCATTCCATTTTATCTTCTTGATAAAATCTTTTTGCATACTCTTTCATTGTATTAACTTCCATATAATCCAGCATAATGGAAAAGAAATCAATTCTATCGACCTGTTCGCTCCTTTTCACATACTCTTCGAGCATTTCATTATCCATATAGGTTATGGCACACGCAAAAAAATCCTCTTGTTCTGCTTGGTATATCTTTTCAAAATATTGTTCCTGCTGCGCTTTGTCCAAATAAGTAAATAATGCAAAAAAACTGCATAATTCCTTATTTTTATAATACTGCTCCGCCATTTTTGCTATATTTTTTTCCTCTACATACTCAATTTTCTCAATTTTGGGTACTTGTAACTGCGGTATCGTATTACTGCTTTTCACATAATAAATTAATCCTGCCACTGCATTTACTACATCGCCGTTATTGCGCAATGCGCCGATACTATCTGCAAAGTATACCGTTATTACTGTGCCGTCTTCCAGCGTCAGCGCCTGGGGAACAGGCGCATTTTTATTTGTATTCGTATTACTTTCCTTGCTGTAATTCCAACTCATTTGTATTACATAGGAATTCCAATAGTATCCTTCCTCTTTGTATATCCTTATTTTATCAAAATGTCTGCCGCTGTCCGGCGCATCCGGCACTTCTTGTTCTGCGGTTTCTTGCTCGATTGTAGTTTGTTCTGCTATTTCCTGTTCCATAATGTCCTGCTCCATTATAGCCTGCTTGACAAGTTCCTGCTCCATATCTTGATTGGCAGTTTTCTGTTCCATGCGCCCCCATTCCGCTGCATTTTTATTGCGGGCTTCCTGCATATCCATCGGCGCAGCATATGCCCCAGCCGCCGTAAAACAGATACAGATTCCTGCCGTTGCCAGTACCGTTACTGCAGTAATCACCTTTGATTTCTTTTTCTTGCTCATAATCGCACCCAGCCTTTCTTTTAATTGTGCGGCACTCTCCGTCAAGGTAACGGATGCCAGCGTATTTCCATAACCATTTCCTGCATGAAAAAAAGATAACAGTGTATCGCCGTATTCTTTGCGCTCTTTATTATCTAAAGTATTTATTACTGCCTCATCACACGCAAGTTCACACAATCTATTGATTTCTTTTACCAGCAGACGTACAAACGGATTAAACCAATGCACACAGACGACAATTTGTATCAGCCATTTATAAAATATATCTCTGCGCCGATAATGGATTAATTCATGGCTAAAAATATAAACCAGCCGTCCCGCTGCAATTTCCCTATTTGGCAATATAATGCTTGGATGGAAAAATCCAATCATCATTGGGGAAGCTGCCAACGGATTTCGAAATAATTCTATTGGTTTACTGATACGATAACGTTCCTCGCAATCCGACAAAATATTCAGCGTTTCCATATCGGTTACTGCGCGGCTTCCCGCTTTCATATATTGTACAAAGCTTTGATATATGGTAATTTTCCGAACAAGCAATACCAAAACCCCAGCCGCCCATATATAAAATAGAACAGGAATCCATTTAGTTAGTCCACTGTTATAAAATAGAGCAGGAATCCATTTAATTAGTCCACTGTTATAAAATAGAGCAGGAATCCGTTTAACTATTCCACTGTTATACTTCAATGCATCTTGTATCTGCGGTATTTTCTTAGTATCAGCACCTACATCGGTCAGCCTTAGACTATTTGTTGCTTCTGTTGCTAATATTGCCGCCCCGCCATCTGTGCTAGTAATTCCCAAATCTGCTGATTGCAGTAATCTTCCGACAACGGCGGTATCCATTGTAAATGGCATTAAAAACCGCAGCGCCGCAGCCAATAAAATATAATACTGCCAGCATTTGCGAAATTTATTTCTCACAATGCGGTTTAGTGCCAATATCAGCAGCATAAGCAACGTGCCGCAACAAGAAAGTGAAATAATTGTTCTTATTAATTCCGTCATTTTTGCTCCTATCCCAGAATACTTCGATTTCCTTTAGC
>VSNQ01000066.1 GCA_009774395.1 Lachnospiraceae bacterium | reverse complement strand
AAAACTGTATTTTGCGAAGTATATAATTATCAACAAAACAAATGTTTTAAAGAAAGGAGAATAAAACACGAAATGAATGAGATTATTACAGCTAATGGTGTAAACTACACCATACAAAACCTTATTACGACACAAAACACAATATCATTTACAGTGCAGGGATTAACAACAGATGAGGCAGAAAATGCATTTCATGGTGTAAAATTTCTAACAGTAGGTGCAGACGAAAATACAATATATGGAGAATATCCCAATATTGTATATGAATCGCTAACAAAAGATGCGGATAACAATATTACAATCACAATGCACATACCGTCAAAATTGGAACTACAAATCGCAGAGCTACAGAAGTCACAAGCAGAACTACAAATATCGCAAGCAGAGCAGGATGAAGCAATCGCAACTATCATGTTTGGAGGTGAATTGCAATAATGAGTAATGCAATTAAAAATATCATCGTTAGAGTAATAAAAAATCGAATGGCAGCAGGTGAAAAAATGGAGGATATTATAAATTCCTATTCCAAACTTACACCAAAGGAAATACAAGAAATAAAAGCAGAAATTGAGGAGGAATAACATGAACGAGTTCACAAAAGTTTTGATTGACAGATATAATTCTGTCGCAGGTGCAGTAGTTGCAATATTAACAGCAGTGTTTGGTGTTTATTGGTACATATTTGTTGCATATATGGCATTGAATATAATTGACTGGCTTACAGGATGGGCGAATGCCCACAGGCAGAAAAAAGAATCGAGCAGAATAGGGCTGAGAGGAATCTTCAAAAAGCTGGGATATTGGGCTTTGATTTTGGTTGCATTCATTGTAGGATATGTATTTGTCCACCTTGGGAATGACATCCTGCATATCAATTTGTCATTTCTAATGATGATAGGGTGGTATACATTAACGCTGCTTATGATAAACGAGGCAAGAAGCATTATTGAAAATCTTGTAGAATTGGGATATCATGTGCCGGAACTGCTGGTTAAGGGGCTTGCAGTAACGCAAGAAATAGTAGAATCGAAAGGGGAAAAAGAAGATGGAACAAAATGAAACAATTTTAAATGGAATAGATGTATCAGACTGTCAAGGTAAAATAGAATGGAACAAAACAAAAAAAGCGGGTGTACAGTTTGCTATTATTCGTAGTACACGGGGGAGTGGGAAACCGGATAATTATTTTCAACGCAACGTTGAAAGTGTGAGAGAACATGATATTCCATTTGATATATACAAATTCACTTATGCTAAGAATAAAGGAAAAACAGTTGACGAGGCAAACCGTGTTGTAGATCTATTGAAACAGTATGATATTGATAATATAACTGCATGGTGGGATATTGAATGGAAGGAATTAAGAAATATAGGAAAGGACAAGCTTACAGTTAATATCAATGCAGCTCGTCAGGTTATAGAAAACGCAGGAATAGGATTTGGAGTATATTGCAACAAAGACTGGTATGAAAATGTGTTAGATATTGATGGATTTGACTGCCCTGTCTGGGTAGCACGCTATCCTTCAAAAAATCCGCAGACATTTCAAACATTTCCCGGACACAAAAAGAAACCGCAGGCAAAACAAACTTTATTTGGCTGGCAGTGGGCAAGTACAGGGCAGATACCGGGGATAATAGGTAATGTTGATTTAGATGTTATTTATCTTAACAACAGCGAAGATACCCATGTGGTATGTCCATATGTAGAACCTGTATATACATTATATAAAGGTAAACTTGCCCAAAATAGGGAGTATGTGAAATGGCTTCAATGGCATTTAATTCATGCAGGTACTTTAGACGCTGTTACACCAGAGGGTAAGAGTAATATTGATGGTATATTTGGAAATAGAACAGATTTGGCATTGTACCAATTTCAGCTTCAATATCCTAATACATATACGACAAAATTACCTGATAGAAAAGCAGGTTATAATACTAGAAAAACACTAAAGAGTATATTGATTTAGTCTGTTATGGGTTTAAATTTCTGCAATATTGCAAATGGGAGTAATTAATATAAATATATAAAGACCTTAATGCGCAAGATATAAAAAGCGGGTTAGGGTCTTTTATTTGATATTTTGATTAGAAAATTCTTATGTAGATATTGAATGATAGCATTAGATGTGATAGAATTAAACTATGATTTAACAACAGGATTGTACAAATATAAATACAATTTTTAGAAAAACATAAAAGTGAACTGAAAAAAGAAGTTATCAGAATATTCAGACAATTACCTGCAAAAATGAGTCTTGTAAGCCTTGATTTTATCGGTCTGTGAGAGGATACTGTAGAAATGTAAGTTACCCGATTAAGGGAATTGACACATGTGGCATACTTTCAACTCCTTTCATCATTATTTGGGTAGAAATGTAAGTTACCCGATTAAGGGAATTGACACCCTGTTCTTGGTACTTTAACTGTTGAATTATTTCCATTGTAGAAATGTAAGTTACCCGACTAAGGGAATTGACACACTAAACAAATCCAGTTGTATACCGCATTAAATACTGTAGAAATGTAAGTTACCCGATTAAGGGAATTGACACAGATTTAAAAAGCTGTATTGGTTGTCCATCATGTGAGTGTTACATCATAATATAAAAAGGGCTTCAAAACCGATCTGTTTATTTGATGGGTTTTAAGTCCTTTTATATTTACACTCTTTTTGGTATGTAGTGAAAATCACAATAAATTCAGAAATATATTCTATTTAATATTCTGATTGGTACACCAATTATAGCAGTCGAATCTGGCTATGTAGAAGCACTTGGCTGGAATCGTTACGGCGGCTGGCGCATCGGTATCCGCAGCTTTGATAAAAAACGATATTACTACTATGCGCATCTGCGGCAGAACAGACCTTACGCAGATGGGCTTAAAGAGGGAGATTATGTCACTGCAGGCGATGTGATCGGCTACATGGGACATACTGGCTATAGTGATAAGGAGAATGTGAACAACATCAAGACGGTGCATCTGCATATGGGGATGCAACTAATATTTGATGAATCACAGAAGGATGGAAACAATGAGATTTGGATAGATTTTTACCAGTTGGCAGGATTTCTAAGTGGTCATAGATGCGAGGTTGAGCGTGATGATTCTACGAAAGAGTGGGATCGAAAATATAATATGAAAGATCCTGTCGTGTTAGATGCTGTAGAGCAGAACAGAGAATCCTAAATAGTTAAGGATTTAAAGAAATTGTTAATAAAAAATTTAACATCATTGTATAGTCAGTACTTGAAAAGTATGATAAACTCAAATATGAAACAGTATTTTTAACAGATAGACAGAAACTGTAAAAATCGTTTTTTAGTGAAATGTAATAATAACTGGATGACGTACGAAAGGAAATGGACGGGAATAAAGATGAAAAGTAAGGTGTATTATGTACTATTTTTGTTGTATGTTATTGTTGTGACTTTTGTCTTATATCTGAATGGAGTATTTACCGGAGAATGGAATTCTTCTGTAAATCTAATAATCAATATAGGATTTCTAATGATTATTGGGATTCTTTTTGTGATATCTTCCATTAGTTTTGGCAGATTGGGCAAAGTTACTTATGAACTGGAAGATGTTGGGCTGCGTTTGCAAGAGGAATACGAGGAATCAGATGAAAGGAATCTTTGGGCGTATTATAAAGATGATGCGGAGTTTTTTGAGGAAAAAAACTTGCAGGAGGCGTTTAATAAGTACCGTCTGCGTATTAAAGGTTCGAAGACAAGGCGGGGGGCAGGTTCCTCCTGTGATCTGGAAGAATATATCAATGAGGATTTTTTGGATCGGATTGGTATGAATTCCTTTAATTCTGGAGTTCCAGGGACACTTACAGGTATGGGGATTTTAGGAACGTTTCTGGGTCTGTCTATGGGGCTTGGCGCATTTAGTGGTGATGATATTTTTACGATTTCTGATAATGTAGGTTCTCTGCTTTCTGGTATGAAAGTGGCTTTTCATACTTCGGTATATGGTATTTTTTTCTCATTGGTGTTTAATATTATTTATCGAGGTCTTATGGCGGATGCGTATAGGACATTGGATGAATTTTTAAATGTGTTTCGCCAAACCATGCAGCCGTCTGCTGCTAAGGAAGATGAAAATTCTGCGACAATGCTTGTTTATCAGGCGGGAATGGCAAGCTCCTTAAGGCAGATGCTTGAATTAATGAAAGGCAGCGCAGCGGAGCAGACGGCAGGTGTAGGGCGTATTGTGGATAAATTTACAGAGCAGATGCAGTCAGCTTTGGATACGGATTTTAAGAAACTTGGGAATGTTTTGAAAAGTGCAGGAGAATCACAGGCTGCCAGTGCGGCAAACGTTGGCGAGATGGTGGAAGCAGTCACCACCTTAGTGGAAGTAAACCGCAATGTACAGGAGGCGCTTTCGAGTATTATGGAAAGGCAGGAGGTGTTTGAAAAGCAGCTTGAAGATCAAAAGGAAATGCTGGCAGATATGTGTAATGATATCAGTGATGAGATTAGTAGTCAGTTATATACTTTTGAGCAGATGAGGAATTTATATGAAAAATAGGCGAAGAAACAGAAAAGTTTTTGCAGAGCACAGCTATTGGCAGTCTTATTCGGATATGATGGCAGCGCTTTTGCTGATATTTATTTTGTTAATAGCGATTACTCTTGCTATATACAGACAGAAAACGAATGATCTTGATCGGACAAGGCTTGATCTTAGCACAGCACAGAGCAAGTTAGATGCGACGATAGCGGATTTGGAATTTTCCAAGGCAGAGCTGGAAAAGTCAAATGAGGAGCTTGCGTCCTCGTTGGCAGAATTACAACAGGCTTATGCACAGGCGGCTCTGACACAGGAAGAGTTGAACAATGCCTATTTGGAGATAGAAAATGCCAAACAGGAGTTGACGACGACAAAGCAGGAATTACAGGATATTGTTGGTATTCGCACAGACATTATTGGAGCATTGCAGTCAGCTTTTAGTAATTCTACAATGAAAGTGGATGCGCAGACAGGCTCGATTACATTTTCTTCGGATGTGCTGTTCCGGTATAACAGTGCTTCACTGACAGCAGAAAGTAAGGAAACTTTACAAAAAATTATTCCAATGTATCTGGATGTGCTGCTACAGGATCAGTTTCGTGATTATATTGCCGAAATTATTATTGAGGGGCATACAGACACAGACGGAGGCTATCAGAGCAATATGGAGCTGTCCTATGAGCGTGCAAATGCAGTAGCAGATTTCTGCCTAAATAAAAGCAATGGACTTAGCGAAAAAGAGATTGAGCAGTTGCAAAAGCTTCTGACTGTCAATGGAAAATCATGGAGTAATCCGGTATATCAAAAGGATAATGCAGGAAATGCCACTGGGGAGGTAGATATGTCGGCTTCCAGAAGGGTAGAGATTAAGTTTCGCCTGAAGGAAGATGAAATGATTAAGAAGATTGCAGGAATTTTAGAGCAGGAATAAAATTGACAAAGTTAAAAATTATGGTTGAGTAATATATGGTGAAGTAATATTTTAATAGGGCTGCCGTTTTTCAAGTTTCTAAAGTGGCAGCCCTATTTTTTTTACAATGCAATTTATATTGGTGAGCGCTTAGATTTGTCAATAACGCTGATTCATGAGTATAATTATCATGCGTGCGTTAAAATTATCACTCATGAGTGCAAAATACTAACTGATAATGTTCTCCCTGTGTATCCGTAACAATCACTTTATCTTCCCAAATAAAACAAGATTCTATTTCTAATTTCGATGAAAAATTACCCAACAGTTTCCAAGCAGACAGCGTATGATCTGATTGATACAGGGAATAGAAACCGGCACATTCCAAAAGCACATAGAAAATATCGTTTTCTATATTTCGTATTGGCGCAAATCCATAACGGCATTTTTCAATTGTTGGATCAATGATTACGGGCTGCCAAGTTTTCCCGCCGTCAATAGTTTCAAACAGATACCCATTGCTTCGCATTTGTGCACCAATATAGAAATGCATCTCCGACAGTGCCAATAAGCTGTTAGGATAGCCGTCAATCAGGCTGCTAATATCGATTTTATTGGAGGTTTGCCATCTGTCCTTTGTGCTATACAGTTGCTTCATCATCTGTCCGCACCCTGGTGAACTGCAATACAAAAGAACACCATTGTTTTCATCGGTCATACTCAAAAATAAACGTCCAGTGCCAAAGGATTCTTCAAAAGAAGCCAACTTTTTTCCTGTTATAGTATCAAGTAGAAAAATGTTTCCGTCCTTAGAATGAGCAGAAATAAAATAATTATTTTTCGTCATTGCTTGTTCGGTATCACAGTCGGTAGATTCTAAGGAAATTTCTCTCACTTCCTTTGTAACAGTGAAGTGCGCTTTGGCATAGTTGTCAAGTTCAGATTTTAAGGAAGCTTCTTTTGCTTTCTTAGCAGCAGTTTGACTGCCTTCAATTGGGGATACATTGTCGTGTATATTATTTTGATTGTTATTGACAATATTGTTTTTTATTCCGCAGCCCAAAAGTAGACACATTATAAAGATAAAAGAAAAATATTTTAAATATTTCATTTAAAAACCTCCAGTATAAAAACTTGCAAAAGGATAAACACAAATAAAATACGAAAATTAGCTGGTTATGTAACCATGCTGTTCAGCAGTTTGGAATAAGAACTGTCGTAGAAATCCTGATAGATGCATACAGGAATATCCTTATCAAAACGATATTTCCCGCATTAATGCCATAGTAGAGATTCCTTTCTGATTAGGAATATAAAAAATAATCTGAAATCCCTTTGTAAATAGATTGTAGCAAAAAAGTGGTAGCATGGCAATGAAGAAAAAGTAATAATTTTTTGTTTGTGTGTTTCTTCGTTACTTTCCACACCCGTGCCATGCACTTGCTGCATGGTGTCGGCGTCAGCGCCAAAATACCTGTTTTTGGACATTTTGTGTACATCAATTGTTGCAATTCACACCGAATGTTCGTAAATTGGTGCAAAATCTGGCGTTGATGTGAATTGTAACGTTTCTTCTGCTTCTCATCCGTTCCAACAATAGTTCTGTAACACTTTTTGTATTTTATTGTAAAATATCTTGAGTTTTTGCGAACCATAAATTAAACTGTATATAACGACAACAAAAAGAGAGGTGAGAAAATGATGTCACAAATGGGAAGACGCAAGTCTGATAATCCAAAAAATGAACAGGTAACAGTACGGCTGGACAAAGAGCATTCCGATATTCTGAAAGCGTATTGTGAGAAAGAAAATGTGGAGAAAGCAGTGGCGATCAGAAGAGGGATAAAAAAGCTGGCGGAGGAATCCCAAAAGGACAGCAACTGATGACAGACCTTGTAGTGGAGGCAGTGAAAAAAATCCAATAAACGCCAATAAATCATTTGCTTTTATAACGACAATATGATAAAATAATCACAATGATTGTGATAAAAATAACAATCAAGCGGAAATGAAACCAGATACGGGTTTCAAAACAAGGAAATCAAAACAAATGGAGGAAAATGGTAATGGCAAAGAAAATCGTATTAGCAGGTGCATGTCGTACAGCAATTGGTACAATGGGGGGCTCACTCAGTACCACTCCCGTAGCAGAACTTGGTACTATCGTTATTAAGGAAGCTTTAAAGAGAGCAGGCGTAGCTCCTGAAAAAGTTGACCATGTTTATATGGGCTGCGTTATTCAAGCAGGTCAAGGTCAGAATGTAGCACGTCAGTCCGCAATTAAGGCAGGTCTGCCGATCGAAACACCGGCAGTTACAGTGAATGTTGTCTGCGGTTCTGGTTTGAACTGTGTGAATATGGCTGCCCAGATGATTTTAGCAGGCGATGCTGACGTTGTTGTTGCCGGTGGTATGGAGAATATGTCAATGGCTCCGTTTGCCCTGCCAAATGCACGTTTCGGATATAGAATGAATAACGGTACATTGGTAGATACAATGGTAAATGATGCATTATGGGATGCATTTAACAATTATCATATGATACAGACAGCAGATAATATCTGCGATGAGTGGAAGATTACCCGTGAAGAACTGGATGAGTTTGCATTAAAGAGCCAGCAGAAGGCAGAAGCAGCTCAGAAGTCAGGTGCGTTTGATAAAGAAATCGTACCAGTTATGGTAAAGAAAAAGAAAGAAACAGTTGAGTTTAAAGTTGATGAGGGACCAAGAGCAGGATCGACAATCGAAGCATTGGCAAAACTTCGTCCAATTAACAAAGATAAATATGTTACGGCTGGAAATGCATCAGGAATTAATGATGGTGCAGCAGCAATCGTAGTAATGAGCGAGGAGAAAGCAAAAGAGTTAGGCGTTACACCGATGGCTGAGTGGGTCGCAGGCGCATTGGCTGGCGTTCGTCCAGAAGTAATGGGTATTGGCCCTGTTGCATCAACTAAGAAGGTATTGGCTAAGACTGGTATGAAGATTGAGGACTTTGATATTATTGAGGCAAATGAGGCATTTGCGGCACAGTCTATCGCTGTTGGGAGAGATTTAGGCATTGATGTTGATAAGCAGTTGAATCCGAATGGCGGCGCGATTGCATTAGGACATCCGGTTGGTGCTTCTGGATGCCGTATCCTTGTTACACTGCTTCATGAGATGGAAGCAAAGGGTGCAAAGACAGGACTTGCTACACTTTGCATCGGCGGTGGTATGGGCTGCTCTACAGTTGTTAAGAAATACGAAGCATAATTTATCAATGATAGTAAATGACAAAATTGTATGTAGTTTATTACCGCTGATGTACACGACCGCATAAGGAATTAAGCCGCTTTGCGGCATGCGGTCGACACAAGGAAGCGCAAATATTATTTGTGTTTCCTATAATAAAATAAATATAGGAAAGGAGTTACATAAGTATAATGGAGTATGTTTTATACGAAGTAAACGGTGCTGTTGGCAAAATCACCATTAACCGTGAGAAAGCGCTGAACGCATTAAATTCTCAGGTACTTGACGAGTTAAACGCTACGCTTGACGGCGTAAATTTAGAAGAAGTACGCTGCTTAATTCTTACAGGTGCAGGCGCAAAATCATTTGTTGCGGGTGCTGATATCGGTGAGATGAGCACATTGACAAAGGCAGAGGGCGAAGCATTTGGCAAGAAGGGAAATGATGTATTTAGGAAATTGGAAACCTTCCCAATTCCTGTAATTGCAGCAGTGAACGGTTTTGCACTTGGCGGCGGGTGCGAGATCGCTATGAGTTGCGATATCCGTATCTGTTCTGATAATGCAGTGTTTGGTCAGCCGGAAGTTGGACTTGGCATTACACCAGGTTTTGGCGGCACACAGCGTCTTGCACGTCTGGTAGGCGCAGGCATGGCAAAGCAGATGATATATACGGCAAGAAATATAAAAGCAGACGAGGCATATCGTATTGGTCTTGTCAATGCAGTTTATCCAGTTGAGGAATTAATGGCACAGGCGGAGAAAATGGCAGCAGGCATTGCAAAGAATGCGCCGATAGCAGTACGCAACTGCAAGAAGGCCATTAACGAGGGCTTGGATGTTGATATGGATCAGGCTATTGTTATTGAGGAGAAATTATTTGGTGACTGTTTCGAAACAGAAGACCAGAAATATGGTATGGCATTCTTCTTAGATAAGAATAAAGAAAAGGTAAAAGAGCCATTTAAAAACTGCTAAGTATTTAATATAAATATGTATATACTGGGGAATGATTAGATAACACATTTCCTTATCGAACTGCTGGGAATGAGGGTATAGCATTTCCTTATTAAATGGTGAAAGAAACGGAAAGACTAAGACAATATAAAATAAATTAAGGAGGACTTACGATGAAAGTAGGTATTATCGGTGCAGGAACAATGGGTTCCGGTATTGCACAGGCATTTGCAATGACAGATGGGTATGAAGTTTGCTTATGCGATATTAAGCAGGAGTTCGCAGATGGTGGAAAAGCTAAGATTTTGAAGAATCTGAACTTCCTTGTAAGCAAAGAAAAGATTACACAGGACAAAGCAGACGCAATTGCAGCGAAGATTGCAACAGGATTAAAGGATATCTGTACAGACTGCGACCTTGTAATTGAGGTTGCTCCTGAAAATATGGAGATTAAGAAGACTACCTTTAAGGAATTGCAGGCAATTGTAAAGCCAGAGTGTATGTTTGCAACTAATACATCTTCCCTTTCTATTACAGAAATCGGTGCTGGATTAGACAGACCGATGATCGGTATGCACTTCTTTAATCCGGCTGATAGAATGAAGCTGGTAGAGGTGATTGCAGGCGAGAATACACCGGCTGAATTAGTAGATAAGATTAAGACAATCTCTAAGGAAATCGGAAAGACTCCTGTTGAAGTTAAGGAAGCACCGGGCTTCGTTGTAAACAGAATTTTAATTCCGATGATTAATGAAGCAATCGGTATTTATGCAGATGGGATTGCAAGCGTAGCAGATATTGATGAGGCTATGAAACTTGGTGCATCTCATCCAATGGGACCTTTGGCACTTGGTGATTTGGTTGGATTGGATATTGTACTTGCAATTATGGAAGTATTACAGAACGAAACAGGTGATCCGAAGTATCGTCCGCATCCGCTTCTTAGAAAAATGGTACGTGCTGGCAAGCTAGGAAGAAAGACCCAAAAGGGTTTCTACGATTACTCTAAGTAAGAAATAGTGACAGAAGGCAGCAAGGCGTTGCGGTTACGGCACAGCGGCTTGCTGTTCATGGTGTTACAACGGTTTATGCTGTAATATCTTGTAAATATAGTGAATAAAAACGGAGGAATAGTAACATGGATTTTACATTAAGTAAAGAGCATGAAATGGCAAGGGCTCTTTTTAGAGAGTTCGCTGAAAAAGAGGTAAAGCCTCTTGCAGTTGAGGTTGATGAAACAGAAGTTTTCCCAAGAGCAACAGTAGAGAAAATGGCAAAAGCTGGCTTTATGGGAATTCCTGTTCCCAAGGAGTACGGCGGACAGGGCTGTGATATTTTAACATATGCTATGTGTGTTGAAGAACTGGCAAAAGTCTGTGGCACAACAGCAGTTATTGTTTCTGCACATACATCTCTTTGCTGTGACCCTATTTTAACATATGGTACAGAGGAGCAGAAGCAGAAATATCTGCCGGATCTTGCAAGCGGCAAAAAGATTGGTGCATTCGGTTTAACAGAGCCGGGCGCAGGTACAGATGCACAGGGACAACAGACCAAGGCAGTATTAGAGGGCGACGAGTGGGTACTAAACGGCTCTAAGATTTTTATAACCAATGGTAAAGAAGCAGATGTATATGTAATTTTTGCGATTACAGGTATGATTGAGAAACGTGGCAGAATGACAAAAGAAATTTCTGCATTTATCGTAGAGAAAGGAACACCTGGTTTCTCATTTGGAACGAAGGAGAAGAAAATGGGTATCCGTGGTTCATCTACATATGAGTTAATCTTTACAGATTGCCGTATTCCAAAGGAGAATATGTTAGGACAGCAGGGCAAGGGCTTTGGTATTGCAATGCATACGCTTGACGGCGGTCGTATTGGTATCGCAGCACAGGCACTTGGTATCGGTGAGGGTGCAATTGACAGAACAGTTGCCTATGTTAAGGAAAGAAAGCAGTTTGGACGTGCAATTGGTGCATTCCAAAATACACAGTTCCAGCTTGCAGATATGGCAACAAAGGCACAGGCTGCGCAGCTTTTGGTATATAAGGCAGCAGCAACAAAGGATCAGTATACTAGAGATCATAAAACCTCTTACAGCGTAGAGGCTGCACAAGCAAAGCTTTATGCAGCAGAGATGGCTATGGAAGTAACAACAAAGGCAGTTCAGCTTCACGGCGGATACGGCTACACAAGAGAGTACGAAGTAGAGCGTATGATGAGGGATGCTAAGATTACCGAGATTTATGAGGGTACAAGTGAAGTGCAGAGAATGGTTATTTCCGGATCCATGTTAAAATAATACGACAATATAATTAATAGAAATAAGGAGAAGAAGCAATGAAAATTGTAGTATGTGTAAAACAGGTGCCTGATACAAAGGGTGGCGTAAAGTTTAATCCTGATGGTACGCTTGATAGAGCTGCTATGCTGACAATTATGAATCCTGATGATAAGGCAGGACTTGAGGCAGCATTAAGATTAAAAGATCAGTATGGTGCAGAGGTAACAGTTGTAACTATGGGACTTCCCAAAGCAGAAGAAGTGCTTCGTGAAGCACTTGCTATGGGGGCAGACAAGGGAATCCTTGTAACTGACAGAGTTCTTGGCGGAGCAGATACATGGGCAACTTCTCAGACGCTTGCAGGCGCTATCCGCAATTTAGACTATGATCTGATTATTACAGGACGTCAGGCGATTGATGGGGATACCGCACAGGTTGGCCCTCAGATTTCTGAGCATCTTGGTATTCCTGTTATCTCTTATGCGCAAAAGATTGAGATTGAGGGGGATTCTGTAAAAGTAGAACGTCAGTATGATGACAGATATCATGTGTTAAAAGCAAAAATGCCTTGCTTAATTACGGCGCTTGCTGAGTTAAATGAGCCGCGTTACATGACTCCAGGCGGAATTTTTGATGCTTATAAGACAGAAATTACCACATGGGGCAGAGCAGATTTAAAAGATGTTGACGATTCTAACCTTGGCTTAAAGGGTTCACCGACACAGATTGCTAGGGCGTCTGATAAGGTTCGCAAGGGACAGGGTGAGAAGGTAACATTAGATCCTTCCGAGTCTGTTACCTACATTATGGACAAATTAAAAGAAAAACATGTAATCTAATTATGGAGGTTGAATCATGAATTTAGAAGAATATAAGGGCGTGTTTGTCTTTGCCCAGCAAGTAGATAACAAAGTAAGTGGTATCGCACTTGAGTTAATTGGCGAGGGCAAAAGACTTGCAGAGAAATTAGAAACAGAAGTAACAGCAATTTTAGTTGGCAGCGGCGTAAAGGGATTGGCAGATGAACTTGCAGCTTATGGCGCAGACAAAGTAATTGTAGTAGATGACCCAGAATTAAAAGAGTACAGAACAGAGCCATATGCACATGCGCTTGCATCTGTAATTGAGAAATATAAACCAGAAATCTTATTGGTAGGCGCAACAGCAATTGGACGTGACCTTGGCCCGAGAGTATCTGCAAGAGTACATACAGGACTTACTGCTGACTGTACTTCCCTTGAAATCGGTGATTTCCCGATTAATCCGATACCTGGAAAAGAGCAGAAGCACAACCAGCTTTTAATGACACGTCCGGCTTTCGGCGGCAATACCATTGCGACAATTGCTTGTCCGGATTTCCGGCCGCAAATGGCAACGGTTCGTCCTGGTGTTATGCAGAAGCTTCCTAAGAACGACAGCGCAAAAGCTGTAATCGAGGAGTTTAATCCTGGATTTACACCAGATAACAAATATGTAGAAATCGTTGATATTGTTAAGAATGTATCGGATATCGTGGATATTATGGATGCAAAGATTCTTGTTTCAGGTGGTCGTGGCGTTGGCAGTGCTGAGAATTTCAAGCTTTTGGATGACCTTGCAGAAGCAATCGGCGGTACTGTTAGCTGCTCCCGTGCAGTTGTAGATGCTGGCTGGAAAGTAAAAGATCTTCAGGTAGGACAAACTGGAAAAACTGTTCGTCCGAATGTATATTTTGCAATTGGTATCTCAGGCGCTATCCAGCATTTAGCAGGTATGGAGGAGTCTGACCTGATTATTGCGATTAACAAAGATGAAACAGCACCGATCTTTGATGTAGCAGATTACGGTATTGTAGGTGATTTGAATAAGATTCTTCCTATGCTTACAGAGCAGATCAAAGCTGCAATGGCTGCAAAGAATTAATTTTATTAATTGGTAATTCGTAGTTGAAGAATTAGATAGGGCTGAACCAGTATCAATAAATGAAATACTGGTTCAGCTTTTTTTTATGTACACGCCGATGCAGAGGAAGTATACCATTGCATGGCGCATCGGCGGCGCGCGAGTAGGGGAAGTAAACTTCCCTAATCGATTGCACACAGGTGTCCAAAGGAAATCTGTTTAAAAATATGAGAAAATAATGAAATCTGCATTAAGGGGTTTTTTTATGTCGGAAAATAGGTTATAATGTTCAAGTAGGCAAGAGTACAAGATATTTTGTGCTATGAAGTAAAGAATAAGACAAGGAGAAGTTACGAATGGCATTAACAGAATTAAACAGCTATACAGTTCATGATATTTTTGATTTACCGGAAGGACAGAGAGCAGAATTAATTGACGGCAGGGTATATTATATGTCCCCACCGACTAGAACGCATCAAAGGATTGTAGGAGAACTCTTTGCAATGATACGTGAACATATTAAGCGTAATAATGGCAAATGTGAGGTGGATATTGCACCGTTTGCGGTTTTTTTGGATGGGGATGACAAGAATTACGTAGAGCCGGATATCTGCGTGGTTTGCGATCAGAATAAGTTAGATGATAAAGGATGCAACGGTGCGCCAGATTGGATTATCGAAGTGGTATCTCCGGCAAGCAGACGGATAGATTATACAACGAAACTTTTTAAATACCGTTCGTCAGGCGTACGTGAATATTGGATTGTTGACGCAGAGAAAAGCAGGGTAATGGTTTATAATTTTTCAATGGATGCCATGAACGAGTATAGTTTTACAGAGGATATTCCCGTCGGGATTTATACAGATTTTTCGGTGCGGATGTCCAGTTTGGAACTGTAAGAGCAGATCTTTTTTATGCGCAGACCCGTGTAGAGGAAAAAGCCGTTAAGGTGGTGCGCGGGTATGCGCGGCAAATTAGGGGAAGAAGCAATTTTCAATTTGATTTGTGTGAATTTTTAGTGTGCCAATAGATTTAATTAATAACGAAAATATATAAAAAACTCTTGCAAACATATCATACTTAACGTATAATATGTTTTAAGAAAATTAAGGCGGTTGGAGCCTTATTGATTGGATTTGATTATCCGTATTTATAAGTTGGTTACTATAAACCATGTACGTTTTCGTACAGCCCACTTGTGAAAATCAATAAGAGTAGTAAAAGTAAACTATTTTGCTATATAGACTCTAATCACCCTATCAGATTATGCCTGCGCTGTTATTGCACTAGGCAAATAACGTGAAGGAACAAACAAGTGGAAATCGGAAGCGGTTTCTTCTTTTTTTATGCGTAGCTCCATGCAGAGGAAGTATACCGCTGAAGCGGCGCATGGGGTGCGCGGAGAGTAGGGGAAGATGGATTTTTCCTACTCGATTGCACACAGAAACATAAAGGTAGAATATCAGCATAGCGGATGCGTGTCCGGTGCGCGAGTAGGAATGGAGCTGTCGCAATAAGTTTTAACTATACAGAATATTGTATAAAATGTAGCGCAGTACTATGATATTTTGTATCTATTTTCCTTATTGCGATAGCCCCGAAGATAAATCTTCCTTGCTCGATTATACAGCCTCGCACAGAGAAATAGGATACTAAAGTGGTGCACAGGTTGTGCGGCGAGTAGAAGAGAGGGACGCTCCTTTACATGATTACACAGAGAACATATGGGGTATTTGGAATATGCAGAGCAAATTAAAGTTATATGGTTTTAATAACCTTACAAAATCACTGAGTTTTAATATATATGATGTCTGTTATGCGAAAAGTCCCCGTGAACAGAGGGATTATATTGCATATATTGATGAGCAGTATAATTCAGAACGCTTGACGAAGATTTTGTTCCATGTAACAAAAATGATAGGGGCGCATGTGTTAAATGTGTCAAAACAGGATTATGAGCCGCAGGGGGCAAGTGTAACATTTTTAATTGCAGAGTCCAATATGATTCCAGCAGGGCAGAAAAGCGCAGCGAGTGCAGCACTTTCCTATCAGGAATCGCTGCTACCTTCTAATAAAGATGGGAAAATAAATAATGGCAGCGATGACAGGAATGATAAGCAAAGCTGTGAACAAAAGGATGCCTATAATTATTGTAATTGTGACTGTTATGGCAATGATGAGTTGGTGGCACATTTGGATAAGAGTCATATTACAGTGCATACCTATCCGGAGTATCATCCCGAAACGAATATTGCAACATTCCGCGTAGATATTGATGTGGCAACCTGTGGGGAGATTACGCCGCTGAGTACGCTGGACTTTTTAATTGGCAGTTTTGATTCGGATATTATTACAATGGATTATCGGGTGCGTGGTTTTACAAGAAATGTGGAAGGAAAAAAGATTTTTATAGATCATACGATTACCTCTATACAAGATTATATTGATAAGGTAACACTCGATAAATATGATGCAATTGATATTAATATGTATCAAGCAAATATATTCCATACAAAGATGTTAATAAAAGAAATTGATTTGCAGAATTATCTTTTTAATTCAGATATTTATGAAATTACGCCGAAAACAAGGCTTCAGATTAGTAATAGTCTGCGGCAGGAAATGATAGAGATTTTCAGCGGCGCCAATATTTTTTAGAAAGGTGGTGCGTAAAAATGCTGGATCAGTCAAAAGCTCCTATTTTGGAAGCGTTGGAGGAAATGAAGCAAAACAGGCTTGTACCGTTTGATGTGCCGGGGCATAAGCATGGGAAAGGAAACCCAGATTTAACAGGATTTTTAGGAGAGAAATGCCTTTCCGTAGATGTCAATTCTATGAAAATGTTGGACAATCTTTGTCATCCTGTTTCTGTGATTAAGGAGGCAGAAGAACTTGCGGCAGAGGCTTTTGGTGCGGCGCATGCGTTTTTTATGGTGGGTGGCACAACGTCAGCAGTGCAGAGTATGGTGTTGTCGGTGTGCGGACGCGGCGATAAACTGATTCTACCAAGAAATGTACATAGAAGTGTGATTAATGTAATGATTTTATGTGGTGCAGTGCCTGTTTATGTCAATCCTGACGTGGAAGATAGGCTGGGGATTGCATTGGGAATGCGTATTAGCGAAGTGGAACGTGCGATACGAGAAAATCCGGATGCAAAAGCTGTTTTTGTAAATAATCCGACATACTATGGGATTTGTTCTAATATAAAAGGCATTGCCAAGCTGGCACATACGCATGGAATGAAATTATTGGTCGATGAAGCACATGGGACACATTTTTATTTTGGCGGCGAGCTTCCTATAACCGCAATGGCGGCTGGAGCGGATATGGCGGCGGTAAGTATGCATAAATCAGGTGGTTCCCTGACACAGTCGTCATTTTTATTAACGGGTTCTGGTGTAAATCAGGGCTATATGCGTCAGATAATTAATTTAACGCAGACGACAAGCGGTTCTTATTTATTGTTGTCGAGCCTCGATATTTCAAGGAGAACGCTTGCACTGAAAGGGCAGGAGATTTTTGCAAAAGTAAAGGATATGGTAGAATATGCAAGAGGGGAGATTAACCAGATCGGCGATTACTATGCATATTCTAAAGAGTTGGTAAATGGAGATTCTATCTATGATTTTGATATAACAAAGCTGTCAGTGAATACGCTATCGGTTGGTCTTGCAGGGATTGAAGTTTACGATTTGCTGCGCGACGAGTATGATATTCAAGCAGAGTTTGGCGATATAGGAAATATATTGGCGTATGTTTCAGTGGGGGACAGACCGCGTGATATTGAACGGCTTGTAAGCGCACTGGCAGAAATTCGGCGGCTTTACAAAAAAGACCGAACAGGTCAATTGACAGTGGAGTATATTAACCCGAAAGTGATTTGTTCCCCACAGGAAGCTTTTTACGGGGAGAAGCAGTCATTGCCGCTTGCCGCGTGCAAAAACAGGGTCTGTGCAGAGTTTGTAATGTGCTATCCGCCCGGTATCCCAATTCTGGCACCCGGAGAGCTGATAACACAGGATATTTTGAATTATATTGTCTATGCAAAGGAGAAGGGCTGCTCTATGACAGGACCGGAGGATATGGAGATTACGCATTTAAACGTAATGAAAGTTACCAGTTAGTCAAAGTACTATACCACGCAAAATATTTACGCTTGTGAGTCAGCATTATTGGCAAATTTAAGTGTTTGCCAGTATATATTAATTTATTTGATAATTATAGAAAGGACGGAAATTATCAATGGAGTTGTGGTTTACGGAAAAGCATACAGAAAATGTAAAATTTTCCATACAGGTGGACAAGCAGCTTTATACAGGGCAGTCAGAGTTCCAGCGGATCGATATTTTTGAGTCAAAGGAATTTGGCAGGTTTTTAACATTAGATGGATATATGATGCTTACGGAAAAAGATGAATTTATCTATCATGAAATGATGGTTCATGTGCCTATGGCGGTACATCCTTATGTAAAGAATGTACTTGTCATTGGGGGCGGTGACGGCGGAACGGTACGGGAACTGGTGCGGTATCCGGAAATTGCGCAGATTGATTTGGTAGAGATTGATGCGGAGGTGGTGTCTGCGTGTCGTGCTTTTTTGCCACAGACGGCGTGTGGACTTGAGGATAAAAGAGTACAGATTTACTATGATGACGGGCTGCGGTTTGTGCGCAAATATGTGGAGGAATATGATTTAATCTTGGTTGATTCGACTGACCCGTTCGGGCCAGGTGAGGGGCTGTTTACCAAAGAATTTTATGGAAATTGCTACAAAGCGTTAAAAAAAGATGGGATTATGGTGAATCAGCATGAAAGCCCTTTTTATCCAGCGGATGCCACCGCAATGCAGCGTGCGCATAAGCGGATTGTGGATTCTTTTCCGATTAGTAAGGTTTATCAGGCACATATTCCAACGTATCCGTCAGGGCATTGGCTGTTTGGATTTGCTTCTAAGAAATATCATCCGATTGACGATCACAATACAACTGCATGGAAACAGCGGGGGCTTGTGACAAGGTATTATAATGAACAGCTTCACGATGGGGCATTTGCGTTGCCCAATTATGTGGAGGAATTGTTGGAACGGGTGGAAAGTGTGTAAGCGCTAACAACAAATGTCAAGAATAATGCAATCTTGGAATAAATTGTTGGAAAGTGTGTAAGCGCTAACGGCGAATGGGGGGAATTGAAATGAACCGAAATATTGAAACATTTTTAGGGTGTGATAAGGAATTTGATGCGGCGCGGATTGTGGTATTTGGAGCACCGTTTGACTCGACAACTTCATACCGTCCGGGAACAAGATTTGCCAGCCGTACCATGCGGGCGGAATCTTACGGTTTGGAAACATATAGTCCTTATCAGGATTTAGACTTGGAAGATGCAGCGGTATTTGACGGCGGTGATTTGGAATTGTGTTTTGGGGATACCCATCGGGCTTTAGCGGATATTACTGCATTTACAGAGAGGATTTTGGATAGCGGGAAACTGCCGTTTATGATAGGTGGTGAGCATTTGGTAACGCTGGGGGCAGTGCGTGCAGTAGCAAAAAAGTATCCAGATTTGCATATTATTCATTTTGATGCCCATGCAGACTTGCGCGACACGTATTTAGGAACGCCGCTTTCTCATGCTACGGTGCTGCACAGGGTATGGGATATTGTGGGGGATGGCAGAATATTTCAGTTTGGTATCCGCAGCGGGGAGCGCGCTGAGTTTTTGTGGGGCAGAGAACACGTGACAATGCACCGTTATGATTTTACAGGTTTGGAAATGGTGGTCAAACAGTTGGAGGGCAAGCCTGTCTATTTTACATTGGACTTGGATGTGCTTGACCCGTCGGTATTTCCGGGAACGGGAACGCCGGAAGCGGGCGGCGTTACGTTTTTGCAGCTTTTGGCGGCGGTGCTGGAAGTGGGGAACTTGCAGATTGTAGGCTGTGATATCAATGAACTTTCGCCGCTTTTGGATGCAAGCGGTGCGTCAACGGCTGTTGCATTAAAAGTGATGCGGGAACTTTTGTTGAAATTAGAGGAGCGTTTTATTCGGAGTGTTATCGTTTCGCAAGGCTGAACGGCAGTTAAGGAGGGGAAAATAAAAATCGTCAAATCAGTAAAATATAGAAACTTGACAGAATAGGAAAGGAATGGAAAAAATGGGTAGAGTGTTAATAATTGGCTGCGGCGGCGTGGCGAGTGTCGCAATTCAAAAATGCTGCCAAAACAGTGAAGTGTTTGAGGAAATTTTAATTGCAAGCCGCACAAAGTCCAAATGTGATGTGCTTAAGCAGAAGCTGGACGGTGGTAAGACAGAAAATCAGGCAGCACAGTGGAATGCGAATAAAAGCAGAACAAAAATTCAGACGGCGCAGTTGGATGCGGATAAAAAAGAGGAAGTTGTAAAACTGATAAAACAGTTTGAGCCGGATCTGGTCATGAATATTGCGCTGCCATATCAGGATTTAACGATTATGGAGGCGTGTTTGGAATGTGGCGTCAACTATATGGATACTGCAAATTATGAACCGGAGGATATTGAAGAACCGAAATGGCGGGCGGCTTATGAAAAACGTTGTAAGGAACAAGGATTTTCGGCGTATTTTGATTATTCATATCAGTGGGCATACCATAAGCGATTTGCGGAAGCTGGAATAACGGCATTGTTGGGTTCTGGCTTTGACCCCGGTGTAACACAGGCATATTGTGCTTACGCACTCAAACATAAGTTTGATACAATTGATACCATAGATATTCTTGACTGTAACGGCGGCGATCATGGCTATGCATTTGCTACCAATTTTAATCCCGAAATTAATCTTCGAGAGGTTTCTGCGGCGGGGAGCTATTGGGAAAACGGGCATTGGGTAGAGGTGCCCGCCATGAGCATAAAACGGGAATACTATTTTGACCAAGTGGGACAAAAGGATATGTATTTGCTGCACCATGAGGAAATTGAATCCTTGGCGAAAAATATTCCTGATGTCAAACGGATACGATTTTTTATGACATTTGGACAAAGTTACTTGGATCATATGCGGTGTTTGGAAAATGTGGGGATGCTTTCCACAACGCCGATTTTATATGAAGGGAAAGAGATTGTACCGATTCAATTTTTAAAAGCACTTTTGCCAGATCCGGCAAGCCTCGGGCCGCGCACAAAAGGGAAGACGAATATCGGATGTATTTTTACAGGGAAGAAAGACGGAAAGGAAAAATCATATTATCTATATAATGTATGCGATCATCAGGAATGTTTCCGTGAGGTCGGTTCACAGGCGATTTCTTATACGACAGGCGTTCCGGCAATGGTTGGCGCAATGATGCTGTTAACAGGAAAATGGAACAAAGCCGGTGTTTATACGGTGGAACAGTTTGATCCAGACCCTTATATGGAAGCACTGAACCGCTGGGGGCTTCCATGGCAGGAAAGTGATAGTCCGGTGCTTGTGGATTAAAGGGGGAAACGTATGTATTTGCCAAGTATGGCTGGAGAAGTGGCAACGCCTTGTTATTTAATAGGAGAGGGATTGCTGCGGCGCAATCTGGAAATTTTGCGGCGCGTAATGGATGAAACGGGTTGTAAGATTTTGCTGGCGCAAAAGGCGTTTTCAATGTATTACTTTTATCCATTAATTGGGCAGTATCTAAGTGGATTTACGGCAAGCGGTCTGTACGAGGCTAGGCTTGCTTATGAAACGATTTGCAAAACGAAAATAACCGATAGGAGCGGTGTGGAGAAAACGTGTGAAAATCATGTTTTTTCGCCGGCTTATACCGATCAGGATATGGAGGAACTGCTGAAAATCTGCGATCATATTGTGTTTAATTCCTTTGCGCAGTGGGAAAAGTACAAGGATAGAGCGTTGGCAGCAGGCGTCGTATGTGGGCTGCGCATTAATCCAGCGTTTTCGACACAGGAACACGCAATTTATAATCCTTGTGCCGCCGGATCGCGGCTTGGCGTAACGTTGGAAAATTTTCAGCCGGAACGGTTATCGGGATTGTCGGGTCTGCATTTTCATTGTCTTTGTGAGCAGGATGCAGATGCTTTAGAACAAACGTTTGAAGTAGTTGCAGAAAAATTTGGCTCATATCTGCACAATATGGAATGGATAAATTTCGGCGGCGGGCATCATATTACAAGAGAAGGATACGATATGAATCGATTGATTGCCTTAATCAAAAGGGTACAGCAGCAGTACCAAGTACAAGTTTATCTGGAACCAGGCGAAGCAGTGGCGTTAAATGCAGGGTTTCTGGTGACAAAGGTATTAGATTTTGTGGAAAATGGAGCGGTGGTTAATGCGATTTTGGATACCTCCGCCGCCTGTCATATGCCGGATGTATTGGAAATGCCATACCGTCCGCCGCTCTATGGCAGCGCAGCAGCAGGAGAAAAGGCGTACACCTATCGGCTTTGTGGCCTAACCTGTCTTGCTGGCGATATTATTGGGGATTATTCATTTGAGAAACCGCTGCAGGTTGGAAGTCGTCTAGTATTTGGGGATATGGCAATTTATTCTATGGTGAAAAATAATACATTTAATGGAATGCCGTTGCCAGATATTGTGGCGTTTGCGGATAATGGAACGTGGGAAGTAGTAAAGCATTTTGATTATCAAGACTTTAAGCGGCGTTTATAGATATTTGGGCTGTAGTGCAGATTAGGGGGACGCATTAAACTTTAATTATATAAAGGTGCTTTATTGGGAGGAAACTGGATGGTTGTGTTAAGAGAAATTACAAAAGAGAATTATGAAGAATGTCTTAATTTGAATATTGCAGATAGTCAAAAAAATTTTGTTTCCTCAACGGCGCATTCGCTGGCACAGGCATGGGTTTATTATAATACAGCATTTCCCTTTGCTATCTATGCAGATGATGTCATGGTTGGATTTATAATGTTGGGATATTATGAGGAACAAGGATATTACACTTTATGGAAATTCTTGATTGATGAGAAGTATCAAAACAAAGGATATGGGAAGAAAGCTTTAAAACTTGGTATTGATTATTTGGTGAATCGTTTTAATGTGAAAGAGATTTATACAGCATATTATGTAACGAATTGCGTTGCAAGAAATCTTTATGCATCTGTTGGATTCTGTGAAACAGGAGAAAGAGTGGGAAATGAGATTGGTATGAAATTAACAATCGGGAATTGTATAGAAAGCAATTGCGGTAAGTGATTGCTATGTATAGCAGAAAGGAATAATGAAAAATATGAATAAAAACGATTTTGCACTAACACCGCCAATGGGGTGGAATAGCTATGATTATTATGATACGACAGTGACAGAGGAACAGGTTAAGGCAAATGCGGATTATATGGCAAAACATTTAAAACAATATGGCTGGGAATATATTGTTGTGGATATTGAATGGTATGCAAACGATGCTGGAACAAAAAGGAACCAATATCAGTACATTCCTTTTGGGGATTTGGAGATGGATCAATGGGCGCGGCTGCAGCCAAGTCCTAAGCGTTTTCCTTCGTCTGCGGATGGAAGCGGATTTACTGCGCTTGCGGCATATGTGCACAGCCTTGGGTTAAAATTTGGGATTCATATTATGCGGGGGATTCCGCGTAAGGCGGCAGAGCAGCACTGTGCTGTAATGGGAACAGATGTAACAGCAGATGCAATTGCCGATCCTTCGTCGATTTGTATTTGGAATCCCGATATGTACGGTGTGCGTAATACGCAGGACGGACAGGCATATTATAATTCGCTGATTGAAATGTATGCGCAGTGGGGCGTGGATTTTATTAAATGTGATGATATTTGCGACAGCCGTTTATATCAGGGTGAAGACTTTTCCGGCTGGCATGAAACAGAAATGCTTCACAATGCAATTATAAAGTGTGGCAGACCGATTGTGCTTAGTCTTTCGCCGGGGCCGGCACATATTGATCGCGCTTGGCAGTATTGCAATTATGCAAATATGTGGCGTATTACCGATGATTTTTGGGATCAGTGGGAATTGTTAAAAGTGATGTTTTGGCGTTGTGAATTATGGCAGAACCATGTGGGCAAAGGCTGTTTTCCTGATTGTGATATGCTTCCGCTGGGAACGCTTGGCGGCGGTTTTGGTAACGGTGAATGGAAGTGCCGTTTTACAAAAGACGAGCAGAAAACGATGATAACACTGTGGTGTATGTTCCGCTCACCGTTAATGATCGGTGCAGAATTGACAAAGCTGGACGATTGGACGCTTTCGTTACTGACCAATGAAGATTTGCTGGCATTATTGGGAGAAAACTGTACAGGCATCCAGATCGTTCGTACAGATGATATGGCAGTATGGAAAAGTAAAAATACAAAGACCGGTGCGCTAAATGTGGCATTGTTTAATCTCGGTGACACACAGGAAACAATTTCTGTTGATTTGCCGATATTGAAGGAAGGGCTTGATAGTGGGAAAATATATAGTCTGCTGGAATTGTGGGATAAAACACAAACCCAGACAAAAAGCGGCAGAATCGAAGCCGAAGTTCCAGCACATGGAGTGAAAGTGTTTCGGGTGGAAGCATAAATATATTGTACAATAAAAGATTTGCCATGCAGTTGCGTACGGGGGTGTCGCATTAAAGAAAATGTATACAAGATAGATAATACCATGCTGTGTTTTATACAATATTTTGCATCATCAAAGCTTATTGCGACAGCCTCAATTTTCCTTAGTGCGGCTGTGTGAATATTGTTATACTTAGCGTCAGTTTTTTCAAAGCTTAGTATAATGCAAAATATTGAGAATGTGTTACAAGAGAATGGTTTATAATTATTTGTATTGTTTATACTCACGAGCGATAAATTTTACCATATCATTCAATTGTAAACCCATAAGGTGAATATGTTCTAAAAATTTAATAAATAAAAGGCTTTTGGTGATTGCATTCCTCAAAATTTCACCAAAAGGTGAAAGCTTTTTGAAGGAATATGTTGCCAAAAACAGAAAATTTCAAGGCTTTCAAGGTTTATTCACTCAATGGGTTTACGGATTTGAACTATAGTCAACCATTAAAAGTAATTTGTAGAAATTCAATTGAGAATAGAATATTTTTAGGGGATGAAAAAGTAAATTTGGATGCAATTAAGGCAAAAGTATATTTGTGCAAGAATTAATGAAAAAAGAGTTGATATAATGAGTAATGAAGAATATAATTTAGACAGACAGAC
>VSNQ01000065.1 GCA_009774395.1 Lachnospiraceae bacterium | reverse complement strand
CGCTCCGCTACACTTGGCGGTAAATACCCGTGGCTAGACTTTCACTAGCTAGATTAGTGCCATGCTCGGCACACAAGTAAAAAGCTGTCGGAAAGCAATCGCAATTCCGGCAGCTTTTTTACGCACAAGGGTGCGTATGGAAATTAACAGCTATGCTGCAATTATTCCTTTCTTTATTGGGTTTTTCACAGTATTAATACTCCTTCCTGCCCTTTGCTTATAATCACTACCATTCCTTTTTCAGTTCTATATTCCAATCTATGGCAAATGGCCCATTTGCCTGTGCTTCCATACTGCTTACAAGCTCCGCGCGCTCACCTGCGCTGCTCTGTGAATCGTCCAGCGACTCCTCTGACCAATAGGAATAACCATAAAGATAACTTTTATTAAAATCCTCCCACGAATCGTATAATTCCTGTGCTTTCTGCGCCGCCTCTAAAATCTTGTCCATTGCTTCCTCATAAGTACAGTAGCCAGACGCATAGCCAAAGCCCATAACCGTTCCGACCCTGCTTAAATCCCATGCAGCGATAGCACCATCCCCATAATCAGACCATGCATCATAAGCCGCCAACAGGCTGATATATGTTCCATCATCAAGACCCTGCTCTTTTAGCTTGGTATCAAATGCATCACGCTGTGTTTCCTCGCCTGGGTTAAATTCCTTTAGGGAATCCAAAGCACCCTGATTATGTCCTTCTGTCATCAGCCAATCTGCCGTTTCAATCAGGTCATCCGCACTCTCCACGTCCCAGCTTTCTGATAAACTCAACTGCGCCTGTGAAGTAATTGCCTCAAGCTGGCTTTCCGTTGCTCCAGAATCCTCCAGCGCTTTAAAGGTTTGCAAAACACTTGCTCCATTCACAGAATCCAAAATCGCTGTCATACCGTTGATAAAGTCCTTTGTTCCCGCCTGTTTGGACGTTTCATCTGACATATCCAGTGCAATAATTTGCCTAGCTTCCTCAACATCATCGTTATTTCCAACGATAACTACCATAACATAGTAGTCTGCCATTTCCGCAAAAAAGCCGTATGCTTGTCCCCTGCCTGTACCGCTTTTTGCCACACCTTCCCATGCAAGACAGTGCTCAGCGCCATCAAGAGAAGGTGCCTCTGTATCTTCCCAATCCACCGTTACACCAGTCCCATTTAACGCCATGTCTGTTATATAATCTGCAAAATCCTCAAGGCTTTCGATACTGCCCGAATTTCCCGGAACATTGGACTTGGCGCATCTTATAGCAATACTAGAAAATCCTTTCCTTGCAGTCCCGCCATCCAGCCCCATCATAGAGCCTCCTGCAGGAAGCGGCATATCTGTCTGTGTAAGCCCTTCAAGCAAGATAACTTTAAAAGCGCCGTCCGAAGAAACATATTCCTGCGACTCCGGAAGATTTTCCGGTTCTTGTGATTCTTGCGATTCTTGCGATTCTTGCGATTCTTTAAATTTCTTCGTTGTTTCATTTTCAGCAGTATCGGTAGGTACTGTTGTGCTGTCAGATATATTACCTGTCGATTCTTTAGAATCTCCGCAAGCCGTAAGCATTAGTCCAATAGTTGCTGCCAACAATATTACATTTCTTTTTTTCATTATTAGAATTCCCCTTTACGCCCATTCGGACAGATATAATAAATTTGAATTTGACATTTGATTACCTCCCAATGATGAAAGGTGTTGTCATATCATATTTAGTGTAACATAACTGCGAAGCAAAGTCTATTGATTTTCTAATACTTAGGAACTATAACGTAACAGTTCAGCCTAGGAGCTGTCGCAATAAGCTTTGCCATTCCCTATCCGGCTGACTGCCATATACCGCCATTTCTTCCTGTTTCAGTATAGATTGGTATACCTGCGCTGCTTAATGCTTCCGCATCACGGTAAATTGTTCTTGGAGATACTTCAAACTTGGCTGCTAACTCTGGAGCTGTAGCGTGACCCTTGTCTAAAAGATTATATAAAATTTTGGATAAACGGTTCTCTGACATTGTTTCACCTCTCAATTAAGAATACCATATAAATCTTAACATAGCTTAACAAGTTTTGATATTTAAAAAAAGTCTTGCTTGTGACGCAGCGTTATGGTATATGCTATATCACAGGAGGTAAATGATTATGGAAAAACACAAAGCTATACCACAAGGCTATATGACAGTGGGAGAGGTTGCAAAGAAAATGGGCGTCACTGTCCGAACGTTGCAATATTACGACAAAGAGGGCTTGCTGTCCCCGTCGGCAGAGAGTGAAGGCGGACGCAGGCTTTACACGGACAAAGATTTAGTTACACTTCATCAGATTATGTCCTTAAAATCATTAGGATTTTCATTAGATGATATCAAGCAGCGCCTGATTTATTTGGAAACACCGACAGATGTTGCAAAGGCTCTCACGAAACAGGCTGACGACATTCGGAGAAAAATAGAGCAGTTAACGGCTTCTTTGACAGCCATAGAACAGCTAAAAGCAGAAGTGTTACAAATGCAGACAGTGAGTTTCAAAAAGTATGCAGATATTATTGTCAATCTGCAAATGAAAAATGACTATTACTATCTTATTAAACATTTTGATGATGAAATGCTTGACCATATCCGCAATCAATTTGACAAAGAGAGCGGCTTTCATTTTATGGACAGATTTAACCGTTTGTGTGATGACATCTTACAGCTTCAAAAAGAAAAAGTGCCCCCTGAAAGTGAAAAATGCCAACAAGTTGTAAAAGAATATTGGGATTTGATTATGGAATTTACAAACGGCGATATGAATATGCTGCCGAAATTGATGGCAATCGGCAATTTCGATACCGTTACAAATGCTTGGGAAGAACAACAAAAAATAGTAAACGCCTATTTAGAGCCAGCATTGCAGGTCTATTTTTCAAAACTCGGAGTCAACCCATTTGAGGAGGTGGAAGGATGAATTGTGCGATACAAGTTTGTGGATTAAAGAAAAGCTATGGCAGCCATAGGGTGCTCAATGGGCTTGATTTACAGATCGAAAAAGGAGAAATTTATGCACTGCTCGGTGTAAATGGTGCAGGAAAAACGACATCTCTTGAATGCATCGAAGGCTTAAGAAACTATGACAGCGGCACGATTCTTGTAAATGGGAAAATGGGTATTCAGCTCCAATCCTCCTCCTTGCCCGCCCATATCAAACCCATGGAGGCTGTAAAACTATTTGCAAAATGGAACAAGACAAAGATTGATAGCACGATGCTGAACGCACTTGGTCTGAAAGAAATTGAAAAGAAACCATATAACCAGCTATCTACAGGTCAAAAAAGGCGGTTACATCTCGCCCTCGCCCTGATCGGCAATCCAGATATTATTTTTTTGGATGAACCGACTGCGGGTCTTGATGTTGAGGGCAGGATTTCACTTCACGAGCAAATCCGTAAACTCAAATCAAGCGGAAAAACGATTGTTCTGGCAAGTCACGATATGGCGGAGGTAGAAACCTTATGTGACCGTATTGCTATTTTGAATAACGGAGCGATTGTCTTTTGCGGTACCGCTTCGGAACTGACAGACAAAGTTGGGAAAAAATATTTTATCCATATCAAAACGCAGCAAGGGGACAGCACTTTTGAAACAGACAATATTGAGGATACTTTGATTTCCTTGCTTGCTGATTTGAAACAAAAGGAAATGCATGTATTGGATATTAAAGTTGACCGTGGCACGCTGGAACAACATTTCATGGAAATGACAAGGAGGGAAACAGAATGAATGGTTTTTTATATGGTATAGCATTACAGTGCAAATTAGATATACGAAGTAAATCCCTGTTAATTACCTGTTATATTATTCCGCTTATTTTCTTTCTTCTTATGGGTGGTATTTTTACTTCTGTTATGCCTGATATGAAAAGTACACTGATACAAGCTATGCTTGTGTTGAGTGTTTCAATGGGTGCGTTTGTAGGACTGCCGCCATCGTTGATTGAAACTTACGGAAGTGACATTAAAAAAGTTTATAAGGCAAATGGCGTGCCGATCTATTTAGGTCTTGTAACCATGTTTCTCTCCGCATTTGTGCATTTGATGATTGCCTGTATTGTGATCGTGCTGCTTGCTCCTATACTATTTGAAGCAGTTTTGCCGGCACAGCTTCCAATCTTCTTTCTTGCACTTGCAATATATATACTTGTATCGTTAAGCATTGGAAGCATTTTGGGGCTGATGATAAAAAGTCAGTCGAAGCTGACGATGATAGCACAATTATTGTTTTTACCCTCAATTATGCTTTCAGGAATTATGTTCCCCCTCGACTTTCTGCCCGATTTTTTGAAAACAATAGGGCGTATTTTCCCAGCTTCTTGGGGATACCGATTAATGCTGGATGATGGATTTTGCCTTGAAAATCTAGTGTATCTAATTTGTGTCTTTTTTGCGGCGGTAATTGTATGCGGGGTGGTTTTAAAAAAACAAAAATAGAAAAAAGTGGTAGTACATAGAAGTTAAGATGCATTCAAACCACCACGAAGTGGTTTTGCATGGCTTGATATATTACAAAATGGTAACAGTTCAACCTAGGACTTTGCACTATGCTGCAAAGTCCCTAAGAAAACATAGCAACTGAAATGCACCAATCCATTGTAAAGTGGTTTTGCATGGCTTGCAAATCCTGTTCCAAGTTCCAGCAAGAAATTCTGCACATTGTCCATCAGAGCATCTTTTAATTCTTTTTCATTATATCCCTGACAAATCGCAATTAAATCAAATCTATAGGGGAATTTTGTGATTTCCTGCGCCTGATCAATAGAATGTCATAAGATTTTCTCAAGGCATCATCCTTTTATGCTTTAGTATTACAAAGCCGTGCCTTTCGTTGGGATAAATAAATGCTGCATATCCGTATTTTCCAAAGTCAGCAGTTTTACCTTCTTATCTATTCCTCCAGCATATCCCGTCAAGCTTCCGTTTGTTCCCACTACTCTGTGGCAGGGGATAATAATCGAGATTGCATTGTGTCCTACTGCTCCACCTACCGCCTGTGCGGACATTCGGGGCATCCCTTTCTGTTTTGCTATCTCCTTTGCAATTTCGCCGTAAGTGACAGTTTTTCCGTAAGGTATCTTTTGCAGAATTTTCCATACAAAAATCTGAAAAGGAGTACCAATCATATGGATTAGAGGATAAAAATGCGGCTCTTTACCCGTAAAATAGATATTCAGCCATTCTTTCGTCTGTTCAAGAATTGGCGTGTTTTTTTCTTCATACGTAAGACCAAGGTGGTCTGCATAGTATTTTTCCCCATTAAACCATAATCCGGTTAGCCCTGTTTCATCAGCGGCAAGGAGAATGCCGCTGATAGGTGATTGATAATAAGTTATATACTGCATTTGGTACCCCTCTTATTGTAAGTTAAAGTATTAGTTCGTGTCAGCTTGGTGTTCCTCCCTTGGATATCAAGTGTTTCTCCTAGAGCGTGTTTGAAAATTGCTTTCTGGCAGATGTGCGTCACAATTTGTGGGAGATTTGTGCCAAATGAAGGGCGCATAGCGGGCTATGTAACCTGAATTTGGCGCAAATATCACGCAAAGTGGGGCGTGCATATGTCAGGAATGAATTTTCAAACACGCTCTAGTACAACCGCTGCCCGCAGAACAGTTTGCACACCCACAGCCACAAGATGATTTTCCTTTTCTTTTATTGCGTACCATACTGATAATAACAGCCGCCACCATGATCACTAGAATTGCACTGATAATGATTGTTGCCATATTTTCCATAATCCATGTAAACATCCATACCCTCCTGTTTCAATCACTATTATACTGAATGGCAAAAAAATTTGCCGTTGAGTTGCGCCAGCCGCACGCCGCAAAGCGGCAATTTTCCTTTGTGCGGCTGCGTGCATATTGTTATACATAGCGTCAGTCTTTTCGACGCTTAGGAATTGATGCGCCGCTCTAGAAATATCTTTTCTTTGTTTTCTTTTACAACAAAAGTGCTTTTCGTGTTATTATCTCACCATTTTCAGCTTCATATTTGTAGTCAGCTTTGTTGCCTCTTTATAGGGTCGAAACAGCATATAAATCATGCCACCGAAAATAACAATAGCAGCCAACAGTCCGATAACATTCAGATTTCCTGTAAATGCTGAACCAATCTGATTAACCATCAATGCCACCGCGTAAGCTAACCCGCACTGATAACCAATCGCAAACCACGTCCATTTCGCATTGTTCATCTCTCGTTTAATAGCACCAATTGCCGCAAAGCAAGGCGCACACAAAAGATTGAATACAAGGAAGGAATATCCTGCAACCAAATTAAAGTTTGCACCAATTTCAGGCCATCCGCCGGGATAGAGGATTCCCATTGTACCAACGATATTTTCTTTTGCCACCAGACCCGTAATGGAAGCCACTGCCGCCTGCCAGTTTCCCCAGCCAAGCGGTATAAAAATCCATGCGATTGCGCTGCCAACTGCTGCAAGAAATGACTGATCCATTTCCTCCTCACCAAGCATTCGGATTCCTTCTGAAGTAAATCCAAAGTAAGTCAAAAACCAGATAACAATAGTGGAAAGCATGATTATCGTCCCTGCCTTCTTAATAAAAGACCATCCACGTTCCCACATGGAACGCAGCACATTGCCCACCGTGGGCATATGATAAGCGGGAAGCTCCATAACGAAAGGCGCTGGTTCGCCAGAAAACATTTTTGTCTTTTTTAACATAATGCCAGAGATAATAATCGCTGCCATACCAACAAAATAAGCACTTGTTGCCACCCATGCAGAGCCGCCAAAAATCGCGCCGGCAACCATGGAGATAAACGGCACCTTTGCACCACAGGGGATAAAGGTAGTCGTTATAATTGTCATGCGGCGGTCACGCTCATTTTCAATCGTTCTTGATGCCATAATACCCGGAATCCCACAGCCAGTACCAATAAGCATCGGAATAAAAGACTTGCCAGACAGTCCAAATTTACGGAAAATACGGTCAAGCACAAATGCGATACGCGCCATGTAACCACATGCTTCCAAAAAAGCAAGGAGGAGGAATAGAACAAGCATCTGTGGCACAAATCCAAGTACCGCACCCACACCAGCTACAATGCCATCGTTAATAAGTCCCACAAGCCAATCTGCTGCGCCTACTGCCTCAAGTGCATTTCCCATGAGAAGCGAAATACCGGGTATCCATATCCCATAAGTCGAAGGGTCAGGCTCGTCGCCATACTGTTCCACCACTGCAGCCGCATCCTCGTAATCTGCAAGGGATGCCGTTTCCACAGTCACTTCCAGCGTTTCATCATCCGTCACCTTATAGGGAAAATCATCGGTGGGAGGCGCACCGTTTTCTTCTATATAAACATTGTAGCCTTCTACGATAAGTGCCGCATCTTGGTATTCTTCAGAGGCCTCCCCATAAGCAGAAGAACCGATGCCAAACAGATGAAAACCATCACCGAACAATCCGTCATTTGCCCAGTCCGTGGCGGAAGCCCCCACAGTTACCATAGATATGTAATATACGAAAAACATAATAGCCGCAAAGATCGGAAGTCCTAGTAAACGGTTTGTTACAATTTTATCAATTTTATCAGAATTGGTCAATTTACCTGCGGATTTTTTCTTCAGACACCCCTTGATAACACTCCCAATATAAATATACCGCTCATTGGTAATAATGGATTCCGCGTCGTCATCCATCTCCCCTTCTGCTTTCTTGATATCCGTTTCGATATGGGATAGGGTAGATTCACTTAGATTTAACTGTTCTAAAACCTTGTCGTCCCGCTCAAACAACTTAATGGCATACCACCGCTGCTGCTCCTCTGGCAGTCCATGTACCGCCGCCTCCTCAATATGGGCAAGGGCGTGTTCCACCGTCCCTGAAAAAGTATGCATCGGAATGGTTTTTCCATTCTTTGCTGCGTTCATTGCCGCCTCCGCAGCTTCCATAATTCCATTTCCTTTTAGAGCAGAAATCTCTACCACCTTACACCCCAAAAAGCGCGACAGTTCCTCTGCATTAATCTTGTCACCACTTTTCTCCACGACATCCATCATATTGATAGCAACAACAACAGGAATACCAAGTTCCGTGAGTTGTGTGGTCAAATATAAGTTTCTCTCTAGGTTTGTGCCATCAATAATATTTAAAATTGCATCGGGGCGCTCACTGATTAGATAGTTTCTTGCCACCACTTCCTCCAGAGTATATGGCGAAAGTGAATAAATACCGGGAAGGTCAATGATCGTCACACCATCTTTCTTCTTTAACTTTCCTTCCTTCTTCTCTACCGTTACTCCTGGCCAGTTTCCAACAAATTGATTAGAACCAGTCAGAGCGTTAAACAATGTTGTTTTCCCACAGTTTGGATTACCCGCAAGGGCGATTCGCATACTCATTGTTATTCCTCTCCTTCCTATTCGTTATTTCTAACTGTTTCAACTTCAATTATCTCCGCATCCGCCTTCCTAATGGAAAGTTCATAACCACGGACGGTTACTTCAATCGGATCTCCTAATGGAGCCACTTTGCGAATCTGCACATCCACCCCTTTCGTCAGCCCCATGTCCATAATTCGGCGTTTGACTGCTCCCTCTCCATAAAGCTTCACCACCCGGGCGGTGTCACCGACTTTTAATTCTTTCAGTGTTTTCATTACCGTTACCCTCCTCATTTCATAATATTATGCCGAAAATGCCTGAACATCTCCGCCTTGCAAAAAAGATTTATCCTGTGTCATCTGCTAAGTTAATGCTTTTACAGTTCCTTAGCTTTTATTAACATTTAGCTTAAACCATAATCTTCTGCGCCATCTCCCTGCTAACCGCGATACGAGAGTCCTTCACACTTACAATAACATTGCCTCCCATAGCATTTACCACCGTGACTACCCCTCCCACGACAAAACCGAGGTTCTCCAAATGTGTCTTGACTTCCTGCTTTCCTCCAATTTTTTTGATAATGTTCTCTTCTCCTATTTTTGCCAATGTAAGCGGCATTATATGTTCCTCCATTCCGAAACGTTTTTGTTAGGAACGCGGGTAGAATATTAATTTCCACCCTATTACCATACGACATTTTTGGTGTCGCGAATTTGTGACGTTTCAACACAAATTCACAGTTGAATACACTTTCGAGCAATAAATTTTACCAAATTGTGCAATGTTATTAGCAAACTTTAGCATTTGGCAGAATAAATTTCTTTTGAACAATTTATTCTGTCGATTACTTTCTTTAGAATATGTATTAGTTTTAACTAACCAAATATGTGAAATAATAGATGCCAGACTTTGTCAGGCACCCCTATATTCAATAATAGTTAGTATTCACTAACCATATATTATAATATGACTCCTTACAGCCTTTGTCAATGATTTTACTACAACTAACTGTAGTTTCATCATACTAACTAATATGTTAGGGAATACTAACCCAATTTTTTGTGCAAATTATCCATATTTACCAAATACAGGTTTATTTTATACGCAGATGTCGCATTGTTGAAGAGATTTACAAAATATTGAGAACACCATGATGCATTTTATACTTTATCTTATTTAATCAAATCTAATTGTAACAGCCCCTTCTATAATTTTTCCACATACACATAAAATGAGAGGCCTTGCATATAACCAGATTCAAAATGGTTCTTCCCATACGCACAAAAAGAGATGCTCACCCTTACCACATGGTCAGCATCTCTTTTTTATTCCTATCTGCTATTTATTACCTTATTCATTTCTCAAAAATGCCTATCCGGCACGCTCTTGTCCTTCTATCTATTGTCCTATAGTATTTTATCCCCTGCCCATTACGCACTTGCGCAATAAGTCTACCGGAATCATTGTTACTGCCAGCAGTACCACAGCAATCCAACCCATCAAGCTAAACGGTACGCAGCTAAACATATTTCCAATCCATTCAAACACCGGAATTGGTATTAATGCCGCATTTACAATTGCTGCCTGCACCAATATAATTGTAAAGAATACCTTTAAAAAGCCTGTATTTTCATTGAGTCCTTTAAAGATGCCAAAACCGTCATCCCTTACATTAAAGCCGTTAAACAATGCGCCGACAATAAACAGTACAAAATAGCCTGTCAGATGCTGTTCTTCGGTATCGAACATATCATAGTTCTCTGCAAAGAACGGATGTTTTAGATATACAAAACTGATAATCGTCATCCATGCACCCATAATTAATATCTGCGCCATCATCTTTTTGCTGATAATGCTTTCATCGCGGCGTCTTGGTTTCTCGGACATATATTTTTCAAGTGCCGGCTCGTTTCCAAGCATAATCGCACCCAATCCATCCATTACAAGGTTAACAAACAATAAATGCGTAACCTTGAGCGGCTCCTCCACGCCGAAAAACGGTGCAATCGCACTGACAATAACCGCTGTGACATTTATCACAAGCTGGAATTTACAGAACTTTAAAATATTGTGATAAATCGTTCTTCCATACCAGATCGCATCCTTAATCGACTTAAAGTTGTCATCCAAAATTACAATTTTTCCAGCTTCTTTGGCTGCTTCGGTTCCGCTGCCCATTGCGAAGCCGACATCTGCACGTTTGAGTGCCGGAGAGTCGTTTACACCGTCACCCGTCATGCCTACCACAAGATTCATCTCCTGACACAGCCGTACCATTCTTGATTTATCGGTCGGCAGTGCACGTGCAATTACGCGGATATTGGGAATAATCGCCTTAACCTGCTCATCAGACATCGCATTTAAGTCTGCTGAAGTCAATGCTCTGTCCGCATCGGTTGTAATCAGTCCTGCATCCTTTGCAATAGATACAGCCGTTTCCAACCTGTCACCGGTAATCATAACAACTTGAATCCCTGCTTTTTTCACTTCCGCAATCGCTTCTCTTGCTTCCGGACGCACATCATCACGAATCGCAACAAGACCAATTAACACAACGTCTTCATTAATTTTATTTTCCACAAGATTCTTTGTAGAATAGCCAAATGCCAGCACACGCATTGCTCTGGATGCGAGCTCGTTAATCTTCTTATTCAATGCATCCAGATTTAGCGGAACTTCATTTCCATTTTTATCAAGCGCCTTTTTCGCTGACACCAAGAACCGCTCTGGCGCACCTTTGTAAAATGTTTTTCCAAGACTCTTAATCTGTGCTTGGCTAAATTTATTTGCGGAATTAAAACCTTGTGAAGCTGTTACTTCGCACTCTTTATTTGACACAAGCATATTAAAGGTATCCTCACCGATAAATTTCATCAACGCCTGATCGGTTGCATTGCCGCCGATTACTCTATGCTCTCCGTCAAACATAGAAGCAGTATTTTTGCCGATTGCGACATCCAGCAGACTCTTTATCTTGCCAGTATTTTTTAGTTGATCCATTGGAATGGTTTCACCCTGTGCTGTAAAGAACTCAACAACTTCCAGCATTCCTTTTGTAATCGTACCTGTTTTATCACTAAATAAAATATTCAGCGAACCAGCCGTTTCAATACCTTCCGCCTTGCGCACCAATACATTGTGATCCAGCATTTTACTGGTATTCTGCATTAGTACCAGTGAAATCATTAACGGCAGACCCTCCGGAACTGCACAGACAATAATTACAATTGCCAGCGTAACTGCCTGAATGACATTTTGCAGAATATCTGACCAGTCATTCATAAAATACTCAGAAATTCCGCCAGCATCTACAACAAAGAAAATCATATACAACACAGCAATTACAACTGCACCAATATAACCGAAAGTCGAAATCTGTCCTGCAAGCTTTGCCAGTTTCACCTTTAGCGGAGAGTCTGGTTCGTCCTCCTGCATTTCTTCTGCCATTTTACCCATAATGGTTTTTAAGCCGACTCTGCGCACATCCAGCACACCTTCGCCGTCAAATACAACCGCGCCGCGAAATAAAGAATGCTTGTCCACAAAGGTGTCGCCTGTGATTTCATCTGGAAAATCCGCTACGTTCTCCGCTGCCTTTAACTCCGTATGCTCTATCGCGGTTTTTTTACATTCCTCTGCCTCACCATTTAATGCGGAATTGTCTACACGCAAATCACCATCAACCAATACACCATCTGCCGGTATTTTATCACCTGACTGCAATAAGACTTTATCCCCTACGACAACATCATCGACATCAATCACTGTTACCATGCCATTGCGGTAAACCTTACAAGTATCTTTTTTGGTACTGTCCTTTAATTCTCGGTACTTTGTGTCACTTGCGACGCTGGTTTTTGCCGATACAAAAGCAACAATCAATACTGCCACAATCGTTCCCACCGGCTCATAAATCTCGGCATATCCCAAGAAAAACATACCAATCATAATCGCTGCAATCACAAGCAGAATCCGAATCATCGGGTCGCCAAACGTTTCCTTAAACGCTTCCAGAAAAGTTGTCGGTTCGGAATCAGGTATCGCGTTTGAGCCATGCTTCTCGCGCGCTACGCGTACCTCCTCATCTGTTAGTCCTTTTATTTTCATAATAATCTCCATTCTTGCCTCACCTGCCAATTGGGGCGCACGCAGGCACAATATTTACTTAAATAACCATATAAAAATAACGATACTTAACGATACCGTTCTACCAATTCCGGCAGTCCGGGGTCGTTTGTTCCCTGCCCAATGGCATTAAATTTCCACTCGCCATTATGTCTATAGACTTCGCCGAATATCATCGCTGTCATGCCAGAATAATCATCTGTCAAGCTGTATTTGCACATCTCTGTATTTTTGCTTGCATCTACCAGACGGATAAACGCATTTTGAATTAATCCAAAATGCTGTTTGCGCTGCACTGCCTGATAAATTGTTACAACCAATACAATGCGATCATACTCACTTGGAATTTTAGCAAGATCTACCATAATCTGCTCGTCATCCCCTTCTCCAGCACCTGTTAAATTATCACCCATATGCTGTACTGTTCCTGATTCGTGCCGCAAATTATTAAAAAACACTACGTCCTTTGGGTCAGTCAACTTCCCGTTTTTCAGCAAAAATGCTGATGCATCGCAGTCGATTGGCTGCGGTTTTGGCGCAAAAAACCCTCTTTTTTGCTGCACCTCATCCCAACCCAAGCCAACGATTACTTTAGAAAGCCCTGCATTCTCTTTCGTCAAACTTACCTTCTGTCCTTTTTGTAAGCTAATTGACATTTTTTTCCTCCTAATTCTTCGCAGATTTTCATCTGCATTCGTTCCAATCTGTATCAATCTTTGTTCTGTGCAGTCTTCTACTCTGCATCAATCCCATAATTAGCGCAGAGCGCACCGAGTCCGCCTTGGAAACCGCTTCCAATTGCATTAAACTTCCACTCGTTATTATTTTTATACAATTCTCCAAAAATTGCTGCGGTTTCAATAGAGAAATCCTCGCCTAAATCATAACGCAAAATTTCTTCCCCCGTTAATTCATTATAAATTCGGATAAATGCATTGTTAACCTGACCAAAATTTTGACGGCGCTGTTCGGCTTCATATATTGTTACTGTAAAGGCAATTCTTGTAATATTTGCAGGAACCAATGACAAATCCACTTTAATCTGTTCGTCATCGCCTTCTCCCTCGCCAGTCAGATTATCTCCCAGATGTTCCACGCCTCCTGATGCGTGTTTTGGGCTGTTAAAGAATACAAAATCTGCCTGTGAAGATACTTTCCCACTGTCCGTTAACAAAAATGCTGCGGCATCCAAGTCAAAACTTCCGCCTGTGTCAAATGCGTTAACATCCCAGCCTAAACCGACTACTACCTTTGACAGTCCTGGATTATCCTTTGTAAGACTTACCTTCTGCCCCTTTTTTAAACTAATCGGCATTTCTTTTCCCTCCAAAATATAATTAATACTGTGCTAAAATAACATGATACAAATAAAATATTATGAACATTATATTCAAAAATAATAGAAAAATAACTTCTTATGCTACTTCAATTCCATAATGTCCGCATAGCGCAGCCAATCCGCCTTGGAAACCACTTCCGATTGCATTAAATTTCCACTCACCGTTATGCCGATAAAGTTCACCGACAACAACCGCAGTTTCTATTGAGAAATCCTCGCCTAAGTCGTAGTGAATCAACTCTGTTCCTGTTACATCATCTACAATGCGAATAAAAGCATTGGATACTTGACCAAAATTCTGCCTGCGCACATCAGAATCATAAATCGTTACCGTAAAGGCAATCCTTGTAACATTTGCCGGAATCAGACTGAGGTCAACTTGTATCTGCTCATCATCGCCTTCACCTTCACCAGTCAAATTGTCACCCATATGTTTTACAGATCCGCTCGCATGTTCTAGATTTCCATAGAAAACAAACTCTTTTTCCGTCGGGCATTTCCCGTTTTCTCCTACCATAAATGCCGCAGCGTCCAAGTCAAAATCAGCGCCAGAATCAAACGTATTTACGTCCCATCCCAAACCGACCATGATTTTCTTTAACCCTGGATTTCCTTTTGTTAAATCTACTTTCTGTCCTTTTGATAAATTAATTGGCATAAATTCACCCTCCTTAGATTTAAAATATTAAATAATTTTTATATTTACTTTGCTGCGGGCATATGAAACTTTTGGTTGAATTCCTTTTTGATTTGGTCAAGGCGCGCCTGATCTTCAATACGCTTTTTCCTTGCATCATCTTGAATCCGTTTTGTTTCATCTATACCATCAACAATAGTTTTCCATGTGTTTTCGAGCGTTTCAATTTTTACAGAGCTGCCCGAAGCAAGCTGCGCGGTACGCTTAGACTGCTCCACAGTATTCTGCGCGTTTTTAATTAACATCTCATTGGTTCTCTCGTCGAGCGCCGTTAATGCATCCGCCTGAATCCGCTGACGCTTTAATAATATCGCCTGTGCAATCCCCTGTTTAAATACCGGCAGCGTAATAATAAACGCTGAATTAATTTTCCGAACAAGGTTCATATTGCTAAACTCCATTGTCTTGATCATTGGAATTGACTGCATTGCAACACTCTCTGCGGTACGCAAATCTTGTGTACGCTGCTCGAGCATCATCAGCGCCTGATTTAATGACTGTATTTCAAACTGGATGGACGTATCACCGCTTGCTGCCATATCCTGCTCACGCTGCGCAATATATGTCTCTAGTTCACGGCAGCCCTGCTCACCTGCCAGAATATATTTCACCAATTGATGATAATATTCTACATTGGCGTCAAACATTTGATTTAACTTACGGTTTGACTGCTTAATTTCATTTTCATACTGCTTGAGTTGGATATAGATTTTATCCACTTCCTCTCCCATAGTATGATATTTTGCTAAAATCTTATCCAGTTGTTTTCGCATATTGCCAAAGAGCTTATCCAAAAATCCCGGATTATCTTTGAGTTCATCCACATCAAATTTATCCATAATCTTGGCAAGCGTTCCTAGCATTTCACTGGAATCATCTATTTGCGACATATTCATACTATTAAGTATTACATCCGATGCCTTTGAAATCTCCTCTGCTGCTTCTGCGCCGAAGGATACAATAGTTTCTAGGTTGTTAATCTCAATGGTGCTGACAAGGGCATCCACCTCCGGCGAATCCACCAGACGCGTATTCATCTCCTGCCTATCTGCCACAATATCATAGCTTTCCACCACTTCAATCTCGTTCTTTGCAGCCGGCGGTGTTGTCACCACTGACTGTTGTGCCGTCTTACTAAAGTCAAGTCCCATTCCTTATAAATTCTCCTTTCTTATCTTCTTCCGAATATACGTTCTTTCCATGAACGGCGCGCGTTCACAGAAATTTTATCAAAGTTGGGGATACTTAAATCATATAAGTACTCCCCAATCTGATATTCCTCCATTACTTTTTTGGCAAAATATTTCTCCACACACTGATATCCTGTCGGTACAAAAAATACCACATCAAAGCCGACTAAGTTCAAAAATGCGGTTAAAATACTATCCTCCTGCGAAATCATTCCCTCTGAAGTATTAATATAAATCAATTTCGGATTTTTCTGCGTAAAATCAAATTTTTGTATCAGACGAACAATATCTCTATTTAAGTTCAAAATCGTTGCCGTTATGGTAAACTCCGTTCCGTTTTGAAATGTGCCCTCTATCACTTGTGAATCGATCAACATTTGCAGTTTATCCAAAATATGCTCCTGCACTTCCTCACGCAGAACACCATATGCATAACAGCTGTGTTCCTTAATTTTGTCCCGCAGCAGCTTACCATTTTTTAAAAAACCAGCCACATATGCCTTTATCGGATTACTGTCCTCTCTGCGAATATAGGGTGCGCCTTTTATTACAATGGTATCCGGCGTCATTAATTTCTTGAGTTCCGACCAATATTCCGGCACTCTGCCCTCTTTTACCCCCGATACTTTAGCAAAAAGCACCGGAAGCGTTACAATGGAATCCGTAACATTAAAGTTTGGACGGAAGCGCATTTCTTGTTCCCAAAGCAATGCAATTTCTTCATAAATGCATTGCAGCGTGACCGAAACAGCTTTCTGATACTGGCGGTTGCGATACATTCCGGAGTCCTGATACATCATCGTATCTAAATCCCGCTCGGCATGATATGCGGCTGTTGCCATATGCATCCCGTTGCTGTCGCGCGGAAATTTCTCCACGGTCAAGGAATCTTCATAGTGGATTTCATACAGATTGGATGCTGACAGACAGCACTGGCTGTTTTGGTCGGGCACCAGCACCACCACATCCACCGGCAGCAGACTAAGCAACTGCAAAAACAATGCCTCATTATCATTGCGGCAGCCGCCAAGATAAATAAAACACGCCGTATTGGGCAGCCTTAGATTTTTAAATAATTTGTCTGCATAACGCCTTAACCAGCAAATCATATAGACCGCCTTATTGACAAGCCGGTTTAACGACTCGCCAGATGATTTTGCTTCCGCAAGCATGGTATCCATAAACGCTTTTTTCATAAGCTTCTGCAATTCATTGTCTGCGGCATATATTATATTCGCTGATATATCTGCTGCCATCTGACTGGCATTTTCATAATTTTTGCGCCGTACTGCGGCAATCTCCTCATTAGCTGGCGGTGGCAGCATTTGCTCAGCAATCACGAGATTTCGTTTTGCCTGAACAAACTCTCTGTAAAATTGATACAGGTCGTTTAGATAGGTCAGCTTATCCTCCACACCCCAAATCCGCAGAAAACCATTATAGAAAAAACGGCTGTCGCTTCCTCGTTCTGCGGCAGGTTTCACAATATCCAGAAGTCCGCTCCCCTCCATCCATGCATTGGTGCAGTTCATCCATTTCGGCGGCGTTCCATACAAACGTTCTATATTGCTGCGTTCCTCCAATTCCTTACGCAGCATTTTCATACTAAAACCTTCCGGAAATGCGCCAAGCCCCACCTGATCAAAGCGGTCAGAATATGCCATTCCTCTATCCACTGCAGCATAGGCATTATCACCTTGATACTGTAGCAATACAACATCACAGCCCGATTTCGACAGCATCGTAATTAGTTTTAATTCATATGTGCTTACAGTACCCTCATACAAAATTTTGGGAATTGTATTCTCCCCAAGCAGATTGACAACACGCTCAAATTTATAGTACAGCCAACACATAAATTTAATATACGCATTGCGCAGCATATTGTCATTTTTTCCCTCTGTACGCATCTGCATTAAAGTATCATACAGTGCCGCAGTTAAATTTTTACGCTGGTAATCATTCATTCTCGGCAGCCATTTTTTCAGGCTTTTCTCCAAAAATGCCATGTCCAGCCGAAACTCTGTGCCCATTATCTCCCCGTAATACGAAAGCTGTTTTCCGTCCGGATTCGGGATTCTGCCCTCAATCACAACACCTGTCCGTCTTGCTTCCTCATAATACTTTATCAAAAAATCTTTCACACTATCATTGTAGCCATTGATTCGATACAGATATACGCCTTTTTCCCTGCGATCTTTATATTTTATAAAATAATCATTTAAACTGCTTAACGTCCTGCGTTCAAACATTTTTCCCGATTCACCTCAAGTATCTGCCTATTGAAAATTTGCCCATTGATAATTTTCCTATTAAAAATTTGCCTATTAAAAATTTACTTATTGAAAACCTCTTACAAATCCATGAATAAATTCATAGCCAACAGCAAGATTAATATTCTGTCCCTCATCAAATCCCAGTGTGACAATGCCGACCACTTCGCCCTGCATATTTAACACTGCGCCGCCAGAACTGCCATTCGAAATTGGTGCGGTAAACTGTATCATATCCACATTGTCTATTTTACGAAATCCCGATATTATGCCATCTGACACCGTATTAAAAAACCCCAGCGGGCTGCCAATTGCCACCACCTTCTGTCCTCTTACAAGCGGCTTGCGCCCCTGATAAATGGGAAGCGGCTGAAGCTGTCTGTCAATACGGATAACTGCCAAATCCAAAACGGAATTATATTTAATTAATTCCTCTGTTTTATAAGCCGTATTATCATCCTCGATCCGCACAGAATAGTATGACCCACAAGTAACATGATTGTTTGTTAAAATATATCCATCCCGCCCCACCATAATACCAGAACCGCTGCCAACAATCTTTCCCGATTTATCATGAATTGCAATCATTACAATCGAGGAAGCCCGCAGCGCCAAATCCTCAAAGGCAAGTTCTGCTGAAGAAGCTGCTGGCTGTATAGAACTTCTGTTTCCTTGTGCGGATGTAGCAGATGGACGATTCCATATAGAAGAATCCCTCCTTTGGTCGCTAGAGTTTGTTCCATCTGAAGGCTGCATGGCTGTCCAACCGGAGTCTGGCTGTAGTGCCATACTTTGTTTCTGTTGTGCAGCGTGCGCATCATGCCCTTGGTGACGCGGTATTTTGATTACGATTTTACGGGGTTCTTGGTTATTATGCTGACGATTTTCACAATTTTGCTGTTGGTTGCTGTTTCTAACTGCATTTACATTATAGTTTCGAGAATTACTACCTAAAGCATTGCTGAAATTTTTATTCTCACATTCATTTTCACTGCCATTACTTATCACATTACTATACTGGTTTCTATTATACTTTGGCAGTTCAATTTCTCGGAAAGCACCAATAACAATCTCCTGTATTATCCCCAGCTTCTTTGCTTTCTCATCAATATCCGACTTATTCTGCAATAGCAGCACATCTATCCCCAAAAGAACCAGCAAATAACAAAAATAATACTCCTGCTCTTTTGTTACATTATGAATTACACATTTTCTTATCAAATCTGCCTTGGGATTTTTTATAAAATCATATCCCATATTATCCAACCAAAACAGCAGCTTTACCACGAAATTTTTCTCCATAGACGCACTTGCATTCGGATGATATGTATGATACGACTCCAAAACTTTACAAACCGCTGTGCCTATGATATCCTCCAAACCATCACTGCTTTTTAAATGATTCGTAAAAAGCACTGTCTTCCCGTTTTGTATCCAATTGTCATAGTATTGAGAATAAACCTGAATATCCTGTGCTTCCGTCAACTGCGGAAACCCCAAAAAACGATAATAGACCGCCTGACCCTGCGCCGCTTTCTGCATAAGCGACTTATCCAATTCTGCAATATCCTCCCGATACATACCGTTTACGCCCAGCACACTTAGGAAAAAAACCTCTTTGCAGTTCTGGTCTGCCTTGCCCACGATATTGGCAAAGGCATTGATAGAGTTCAGGCTTATGGAGTTGATTCTTTTTTCAATATAATGGTATCCCATATTCCAATTCCTTACCTGCAAAATAAGAAACCTTTTTGCAGTTCTGTTTCCAATTTTAATTCGAAAATAATCAATTTGCAATTATCATATCACATAAGCACAAAATATGCTAGACAATTTATTCAAAGATACTTCAATTAAAGAAAATTTTAAGATTTTATGCACGAATATCTTGTGCAATTTTGACAAAATATGTCCATTTGTCGGCACAATTATCCAATGGAAACAGGAAAAATCAATTCTGTAGAATTACTGCTATACTGCCCTGCTATTTTTCATTCGCTATTATATTGTCTAAATAATCCCAATGGCTTTCCCCAGTAAGCTGGATATTATAATATCCCAACTCTTCACTTTCTACGTATTCCCATTCCTGTGCTTCTCCTAAGCGGAACGTGCTATAATGAAGATTGATACAATTCCACTCCGCATTCATTTTTGCCATATTAATATTGAGTTCATCATTTTCGCGCAGAATATATTGAACCGATTCATATTGTTCCAAGTCTAAAAATTGGGGAATCGGTGCTATTGCCTCCACTTCCTCCTTTGTCAATTCCCGCGCAGATAGTTCTCTCCATTGCTCATGATTAAATTCAAAAGGATACGGCTTCCATGTGTGCCCTGTAAATAATACCTTTCCCGCACCCAATTCCCAACCAAGTTCAAGTGTACTGTCATAAGTATCCTCCGTTATCATTATCTGCCCCTCACTATCAATACGCATAGAAGCCGGCAAATAAGAAAGGTCAACAGGCTGATCATCCTTTACTGTCATTACATCCGTAATCCACGGCATACCAATATCATGACTTAAAAATAAATAGATTTTCTCATCCTGCTTAATATACTGCTGCTGTGCTTTATAGACACCTCCTAATCCACTTAATCGTTTTACAGTATAATTGCTATCCACAAAATAAAGTTCACCCATTATCATATCCAAAGAAGGAGCTCCATAAGGGTCTGACCATTTCCCTACAATTACAAAGGCTTCTTCTGCTCCATCCCCGTCATAATCTGCTTGATATGTGTGCGTAATATCCTCAGAACTGCCATAATTGCCCGCGGCTTTTGCTGCTTGTGCAAACGGATTATCCGCCCATGATGGCCCAACATAACCATACTGTTTTCCGTCTGCATTGGGTGCTATATCATGGCTTGATAAAAATTCCACGTACAGTCTGTCAAGATTGTGATCGATATATAAATAATAATCTGGCATCATTGATGCTTCCTTATAAATATAGTAATAATCCAAACTTCCATGTGTAATATACCCATTTTCATAGGCAATACGTCCTTGCAAATCATAATATCCCTGCACTGCCGAATTGCAAGTATCATATACACCATAATTGCGGACATAACTGCGCTGTTTCAACGACTGGTCTTCACGATAAATCCAGTCAATTTTTACAATATCCGATATGCTTCCCTCTTCATCAAGATAGCTTATCCGCCCCTGTGCCAAGTAATGCTGCGGCTTTCCATATAAAGTATATTGTCGTTTCTCCTGATACTGTTCTATCTCTGTATCTTGAGCAGAATCATATCCGCAAGGATCAGAAAACGCATAAGGGTCTGCTGACGCACGCGCTTGTAATTCACTAAGGAAACTGCTCTCTATCCGCATTTTATCCGTTCCCTGAAAAAGAAATCCTTCCGGCGCTATCTTCTCCTGCTGTCCGTTTATTTTATTTGGATAATAGCGAATGCCGCCGCCCATACCATTATATTCATTATAGTAAAGTACCAATTGCAGCGCACCGCTCTCCTCATCAAAATACTGATAAAATGGTTTGTTCTTGGAGAAGCCAAAATCCTCCAAAAAGACTTCCGCACTCTGATACCCCAGAAGCTGTGTATCGCCGCGGTTATCCGAAACAATAAAATCTGCCGTTTCCAAACTAATATTATTCTGTGGAGGCAGCAGTTTTTTTACATGATTAACAACAGATTGACTCACAGACTGCTGCATTGTCTGTATGGTTTCTTCTGTCTGCAAAACAGATCCATATATCAGCGAGTTTGTGCTAAACTCCTTCTTATAACTTGTCTGTAATAAAAAAATAAAACATACTGCAATAACAACGAAAACCAAAATGAATTTTGTCCATGTTTGTCTGCCACCGTCTTTTCCCTTTGATTTTATATTTCTCGTGCTGTCTGCCTGTCTTTCATATCTCATTTCTAATACGAATCCTTTTCTATTATATCAACTAAAATGCCCCAGTGTCCTTGTCTGTTTTATACCATAAACCGCTTCGCCACCAATACGATACACCATTTCATAATCTTCACCATGCACTGCAAACCCTGTAATTTCAAAGTCGTCCAATCCTGTCAAAGCAATTACATGAATAATATTTTCTCCTTGAACTGTATCAACCCACATCATAATTGGTCTGCCTTCTGTGGAATATATAACCTCACTGATATTGTCATTGACTGCCTCATTATCTACCTGAAACATAAGCGTTTCTATGGTTGCTATATTACTTGGAAGCCAAATATATTTCGTATATTCTTCTGCTGTACCATCATTATTTAAGTCACAACGATATACTTTATCTATATTGTTGTTTCCTTCCTTTATAATCAATTGTTCACCGCTTCCGTCAATTATCTTATATTCGTCAATTGCTTTCTTATATGTATGGCTGTTCTGCAGAATCCATTCCGCATGAGCTTGATATGGATTCTTCTTACATTCTATCAATTTTATATTGTAATCGAAAGGAATCTTAATCAAGTCTGCGGATTCTGTAAGTCTTCCCTCCTCAAAATACGAAATATTTACACCATTCCATATTTTCTTATCGTAATCATAAAGCTTACGATATAAATAGTTTTTACCGCCATAAGAAAGAACTGCAAAGTCCTCTTGTACTGCATCAAATCCATCTGTTTGCTGATAAGTGCCGTCCCGATTTCCTTTATAAAAATTATAGTAGGTAAAGCCGCCTGTTCCGCCTCCATATTCCTCTGAAATAATATCTAAAATCCCGTCGTTATCCAAATCTGCCATTACCATTTCAAAGCTGCCTCCGTATTTTTCCACAAATGCAATCTCACACCGCATACTAATATTTTCCGCCGCAATCGCCAAACCTTCTTCTTGTGTTAATCGTTTTCCTTTTATCTTTTCTTTCGACATTTCAAGTTCTTCCATTCCCAATATTTCATCAGCAATATTGTCTAAAAATGCCTGCGGAATATATCCCAGTTCCTTGTCTACTTTATGTAAAATACCATAAGTTCTCTCCGATGCCATTCCCTGATAGAATTGTTTATACAGTGTTTGTATCTCACTGTTTCCTTGCTCCCATTGTTCCAGCAAGAAAGAAGCATCAAACAAACAATCATTTCCTTCATATGCATAAATTCTTACGGTATTATCCCGTATCTGGGCAACACATTTGCGCTGAATCACAGGAACATGGTTATCCCATTTCCATAATACTTCTATCCAATCTTGATAATCAGTGTCATCATCTGCGACGCCTTTTCGTTCTATTTTATCAAAACTCCATATGGTTTTTGAGTCAGGAAAATATTGCATATAATACCTTGGAAAATCCTCAGGCAGCTCTGCGCATTCATATATTTTATCCAGCGGATTCCAGAAACAGTAGGAGTTTCCCACCACAACATCAGGATATTTATCAAAATTGCAATCTTGAATGATGGCTTGCTGGTATTCATTGATATCTGATAATAAAGTTTGATAAGGTCTTTCAAAATATCCATCTTGATACAAATACAATTTACCCTTATCTTTTACAAGCAAATAAGAATTCTCTTGCTCCACCTTTTGGCAATTATCATTTATAGTATCATAATCAAAACATTTTTCCCATCCGCCAATTATATCATTATCCTCTAAACATTTTACTGCATCATTTTTTAATAAAATGCCAAAATTATCGTAACTTTCTGCATACGTTTCTTGAATCAAATATACCTCGTTATTGCATACAATAACATATCCTCTTTGCGTTTCATCAAAAAATGTAAAGCCAAAACGGCAGGCATCCTCCAATAATACATATCGTTTCAGTGTCAGTGCAGTATCCGGCAAAATATCCAACAAAGCGCTTGCCACCGCCCACTGACTGCCCTGCATATATCCGTTTGGATAATCAGCTTGATAATGTGCAATCCATATTCTTGGAGGAAATGGTGCGTTGTGAAAAGCACTGTTCTCTTTATTTTCGTCATTCTTCGTATTTATAAAATCAACAACATTGTAAATTCCCTCCGACCTACGCTGTTCAATAGTTACACCGTCCGGCAGCTCCACCAAAAGTGTTCCATAAGTAAATTTATTTCCATTAAGCTGCGGCGTTGTTGAAATTTGCGTCAGATGAACTACGTTTTTCTGCATAGGACGCATTTCGTTTATAACGGGAAGCATATACACTGTTAGTCCTTGTGTTATTTTATTATGAGTGGAGGTTATTTGCTTTGCTGAAATTTGATTGGATGAATTGCTAGATTTTACATTTTGACATACCAAATTACTGATGTATAAAAATGCAAATAGGGTAATTACAATTATCGTTGTAGTTCCTACTTTCTTATGATATTTCATGTTTTTCACCATTCCTTTCCGAAGGCACAAACAAATTGTGAAAGTTTTGTCAAATTCTTTCACTCTTGATTCTCTTTATTTCACATATAAACCATTGTCATAATATTTGTATATCATTGCACATATAGCGACAAATACTACACCTTATATTCATGTCAAATAGCCTCTGTGTATTCTCTTATATTTATTGTTATTTCACACATTTTTCCTCTTCGTCATCGTCCTTTATAATCTCTGCACCACATAGATCTAGTGCCAAAGCGTCCTTGTCCTTCGGCTGTTGCTGTATTGTAATATTTTGCGGGACTTGAATCATACGATTTCCATATTGAAGCTGTGATTCTTGTATGTTTAATTTCGTATTCACCGTTATAATATGAAGCGGTGATGTTTTGATATTTTTTTCTTTTTCACTAAATAGTATTACATTTTTGCTAAGTGCAGGCTTGTATAAATAGCGTTTCCCACAAACAAATCCCAAAGCTGATAATATAATAAATATTAAAATTATAAGTAGTAATTTATATTTTTGTTTCATTGTAATTGTCCTTTTTATTGTTTTCTTTTTTGTTATGATTCCTTATTGTTTTCATTTTTGCTTTTTTCCCAACTTTGTTGTTTTTTGTATTAAATACCTTTTTTGTTACTTCTCTTATTTATTGTTAAAACATCTAATCAAACATAAGAAAATAAGGCATTTTATTTATTATTG
>VSNQ01000064.1 GCA_009774395.1 Lachnospiraceae bacterium | reverse complement strand
TTCAAAAAATTTGAGTTACTGGTTAAATTTAAGATTTGTCTTTTTTAGAAGAAATTTCCTTTAAGTTGATGACATTGATTTACTTCTGTAGCGAAAATTTTGCTGCATAATTCTGTATATTCCTCATAAGAAATTTCATTTCCATTCAATGTATATTTCATTCCAGACTCTGCATTATTTGGGTCAATAAGCTCCTCACTGAAATTTATTTCTGCAGCTAAGTTATCAGCTCCTTCAAATTTTTCCATATGGTAACATTTATATCCTACATACGTATCGTTGCTATACATAATCCATACTGATCCATTATAATAGACATATGAAAGAGCAATAGCATTGCCATCCCCTATCGCAAATTCATATACCTTGTTATTACGTGCATCAAGGTATATTCCGCCATAAGGCCCATTAATAATCAATTCATCTTCCCCATCATTGTCAAGATCAACTCTCTCTCCAATAGAACAGGAGTCCCATTCTCCAGAGTTCATATTTAAATCAGTAATATAATATGCCGATGTGGAATCTGTGGAGCGAACTGCGTTGATTGAACCATTGATAAATAAATCTAATAGTTCTTCTGTTGTTATTTCCGAATCAACATTTTCGACTGTCTGGGCGCTGTTTTCCTGCTGGATTATGGGGGTATCCGCTGCATTTATGGTTTCATCTTCTTTTGCTTCTAAAGCTGTATTCTCAACTGTCGGCACATCGCTTTCTGGTTGATTTACAGAGGATTCCGTTGTATTCACGGTTTCATCTCCATTTATCTCTAAGTCTGTATTTTCAAGCGTTTGTATATCGCTTTTCTGCTGAATTGCAGTAAATTCAACGCCTGTTGTTTGACCGCAAGCGGCAATATGCAAAGCCATTAAAAAAGTACATACCAGTGTGATTATCTTTCTATGCTGATTCATATACATTCCTCCTAGAAGGTCATTACTAATATTTTTTGTTGTATGATACAACTTCATTATTCTATCACATATACAAACACAATTCCATTAAAATTTCTTTAATGGTCGAAGTATACTAACGACCGTTAAGATTTTCCAATTTCTGCACAGTCCATATTGTATAAGCGGACAATACGTGCTGTGCAGAAAGGAAAATCTAATCGTTCGTGAGTATAATAAATTATAAAAATAGGTTGACATATGTATACCAAAAGCTTATAATAAATAGGTAAACAAAAGTATACCTAGTATAGCGCTGTACTAGTATATAATGCTCGTGAGTCGACATGATTGGCAAATGTTAGCGTTTGCCAGTATATATTAGGAATTTGCAGGCTGTTTTTACAAAACAAAAAGGAGGTACATATTAATTATGAATCCAATTAGTTTATCCGATGGTGAGTGGAAAATTATGAATCATTTATGGGATAAAGCACCACAGACGATTATGGAGTTAACTGCCGGTTTGCAGGAGGAAACAGGCTGGGACAAACACACAGTTATTACAATGCTTGGGCGCATGGAAAAGAAAGGTGCTGTTTCCTATGAAACACAAGGGCGCAGAAAGCAGTTTTATCCGTTGGTATCTAAAAATGAAGTATGCATACAGGAAACAAAGGGATTTTTAAACAAGGTTTACCGTGGCAGTATTGGTATGATGGTAAATGCAATGGTAAAAAATCAGCAATTGTCTGCGCAGGACATTCAAGAATTATATGATATTTTAAATCAGGCAGAAAAGGCACAAAAAGATTGAAAAAAGGAGGATTCAATGAAAGAAGCAGTGATAACATCTTCAGTGTTAGTAATCGGTATACTATTGCTGCGCAGGGTGCTGCGGGGCAAAATCAGTGCCCGTTTGCAGTATGCTTTGTGGCTGCTAGTAGCATTGCGTTTAATACTTCCAGCAACGGCGGCAGTATTTCCGGAAGCAGATATGATTCCTAAAAGCAATTTCAGCATTATGAATATGGCACAAAAAATGGAATCCGCAGTCGATACCTATTTAACAGAACCAGATATTGTGGTATCTCAAGCGCTTCCGCTGTCTGGACTTCCTTTGCTAAAAGAATCAGAAACAGACAAAAATACAAATATACTTTATGCATTTTGCACCTTATTGGACAATTTACAGAGTGGAAAGTGGGATAATCTATTACATAAAATCTGGTTTATCGGAATAGGCGCTGCTATGTTGTGGATGCTGTATGTAAATCTTGTATTTACGCGCCATTTGCACCAAAACCGCAAACCATATCCGGCAGAGGGGCAAAAGCTGCCAGTTTATCTTGTCAGCCCGCTAGAATCGCCATGTCTGTATGGATTTTTTGAGAAAAATGCCGTTTATTTAACGAAGGATATAGCAGAGGATGAGAAAAAATGCCGTCATATTTTAGCACATGAATACTGTCATCTGAAACACGGTGATATCTTTTGGTCACTGCTGCGGTGTGTGCTTTTGGCAGTCTATTGGTTTCACCCATTCGTATGGGTTGCCGCAGTAGTATCACAGAGGGATTGTGAACTTGCTTGTGATGAGGCAGCCATTCAAGTATTGGGTGAGGAGGAGCGGATACCTTATGGAAGAACACTGGTTGCATTAGTGGAACGAAATTCGCGTGTTTCCAACCTTTTTTGTACAGCCACAAACGCTGCATCAGGAAAAAAAGGAATTACACAGCGGGTACAGCAGATTGCACAAAAGCCCAGAATGCTTATGGCAGCAGTATTATTTACAGTAATTGCAATGGGGGTTGCGGTTATTGTAACATTTACAGGCGCTAAAGCATCTGCAACGACGGCAAACAAGAAGGTGATCAGCGAAATTCCGTCTGATGGCATAATAACAACAGACAGCCTGCAGATAACATTTCCAGAGAAATTGACAGAAAAAATGGTATATACAATAGAAAATCAAACGGATATTTTAGTATTTGATAAGCAGTCAAAACAGGAAATCGGACGTTTCTGCGTTATACCTTGGGAGGAAGCAGTACAGCTTGCAGATCAAAAGGAGATTGTTACATTAGGAGAGTATGGATCTAACGGTGCGTTAAATGCACATATCAAAGGAGAAAATACGCAACATAATTACACAACAAACAATAACTCCAATAAAAATAATAAAAGTGATGATACGGATATTTCTGAAAAATCTATAAAGATGGAAAGCACTATTAATAATGAAGAAATAGAATATGATCAAAAAGGAGATTTCGTTCCCGTATTTATACCAGATGAAAGCAGCAGTAAACATACTTATACTCCAAATAATAGCCCAGAAACCAAAAGCACCAATGACAACAAAGAAATAGAATATGATCAAAAAGAAGATTTTGATCCGATATCCATACCAGACAATAACAATAGTAAACATACCTATACTCCATATGAAACAATGACAATGCTGCTGGACGAGGACGGCGAAACGGTTGTAACAATAGGTGGAGGCGATATTGAAACATTTTCAGGTTGTTATCTTACAATTCAAGTGGATGATGATATGCAGTATCGAAATAATATACAGCGCCAAAATGATATACAGATTTCATTAGATGAAAAATCAGACACTAAAAGTGCAGAAGATAATAGTTTAATTTTAGCGGCACCAAAATGCTACCTATATATTCCTGCGGACTACAGCAAAGCAGAGAAACCACTGCAAAAGGATTTAGCAGCAGCAAGCAAAGAATTAGCAGCATTAGCGGAGGAGGTTACCATATTGACAATCAGTACACAGTCTATGGAATCTGCGATAGATACGCTGGTTGCAAATAGGGGGCATTTGGATCAGTATCATAAAATAGGCAATATTTTAAGAGCGCTTCCCGATCCAGAGGGATATATCTGCCAGCTTGCTTCTTTTGGATTGTCTGTTGAGAAGAAATCGGAGATAAAACAAGATAATTCTTATTATATAAGTGATTCCTCCAATCCAGAATTTGTGTTTTGTACGGATAGTAAAATTTCGTGCCATTATGCAAAAATAGATAATACCAGCGGGCAGATCAATGAAGATATTTTTTTTGCAGACGCTGTACTGCTCTTTGCCACCATTGACGGGTTTGCAGAGTGTGAAATGAAAAATGGATACAACGGAGAAACTTACAATTATAATAGGGAAGAAATGGAGGCGCTTTTCGGTGCACTGTATCCAGCCTCTCAAACAAAAGAGGATTTAACAACACTGTATAATCAGGTTGTTAAATATCTTAGCAGTCAGACAAGAGAAAATAAGGGGTATTGAATACGAAGTGGTTTTGCACACAAAATGCTAAAGTAAAAAAGCGAAAGCTTTTAGCATTTTGGCGCATAATTCTCACTACTTTGTCGCGGGTGTGAAAAGTAACGGCTTGTTGTTACAATTCCCATCCATGCCAGTCTTTATCAGCTTATAGGTTACTAAGGTGTGAAAAGTAACGGCTTGTTACCTTAATTCCAGAGAAAAGCGGGAAATGGATTGACAGTATTTCATATTTCATATATCATAAAAACAGCAATATTTAAAATAGAGAGATTATGTAATAGATACGAATTAGGGGTATAAGTCATTGGATATGAAAAACAGTCAACGGATTATAAGATATTGTAGTATTTTGCTGATAGCAGTTTTCTTGCTGGGCGGGTGTGCAAAGAAAAAAGACGGCGGGAATCTTGCAAAAGCAATGGAGGCCTTAGAGCAAAACGATTATACGGCGGCAATGGAGAACTTTGAAAAGGCGTTGCTCAATAAAGAGGACAATCAGTTAATCTACCGTGGAATGGGAATTGCTTATATGGGACAAGGCAGCTATGCGGAAGCAGAAACAGCGTTTCTAACATCGTCTTCGTTTGCTGTAGGACAATTAACAGACCTTGATTATGATACAAACTATTATTTGGCATCCGCATATATCAAACAGAAGAAATATGCAGAAGCAGAAGAAATTTATACAGCGATAATATCCCTTCGAAAAAAGGATTTAGATGCCTATTATTTAAGAGGATGTGTCTATTTAAAGCAAAATAATTATCAAGCGGCAATAAGGGACTTTGAAAAAGCATTTTCTCTTGCCCCCAATAATATCAAATTGGTAACGGATGCATATGTAGAAATGCGCGCGGCAGGTTTTGAGGAGGAGGGCAGAGCCTATCTAAACGACCTGATAAAGGAAAAAGAAAAGTCTATGAAAAACGAAGATAAAGGGAGGATTTACTTTTATTTGGAGGATTATGAAAATGCCCGCATTAATCTGGATACCTTTGTAAATGGAAAAGACGCAGAATTATCGCTGTTATTGGGACAGACTTATGAGAAGCTTAATAATATGGGGTATGCAGTAGAAGTTTATGAAACTTACCTTAACAATAATCCCCCTAACGCGGCAATTTACAACGGACTTGGGACATGCCTAATGCGGCAGGAAAATTACGAAGATGCCGTAGCTGCTTTTCAGTCAGGGATTGATATTGGGGACGGAGGATATATGCAAGAACTAAAATTTAACCTAATCGTTGCAACCGAATATATGGGCAATTTTTCACAGGCAAAGACGCTTATGCAGGAATATCTTCAATTATATCCAGATGACGCAAAGGCGAAACGGGAAAATAATTTTTTAAGTACACGATAGGAGTGCGAAGTTTTATAAATAGCTGAAACACAATAAAGAATAGGAGCAGGCTGATTGGCTTGCTCCTATTCTTATGCACACGGATACGGAAAGGAAATATGTAGCTAAAGTTGCCCGCGTCTGGTACGCGGGTAGGGGAAGATAATTCTTCCCTACTCGATTACACACACGCTTAAATGAAGATTGCCAACATACCAAACAAGTGCCTAGTGCGTGATTAAAAACACTATATATTGTATTACTATAATAAACAACATATGATATTTTGTGTGTTCGATTGACTTGGAAAAAGCGATCTGATATCATTTATCTAATGGCACATTTTTGTTTCGGCAGAGGTGCCGGTTATTATTTTAATGTCTGTAAGGAACAAAAAGAAGCAGCTTAATTGCTTTATTTCTGTATTTTTATGGTTTCTTAGGGGCACAGGAAGGAGCAGAATTGTATGTTTCAGGTAGTCAAAAGGGATGGCAGCAAGGCGGAGTTTTATCTTGGCAAGATTGGCGGGGCTATTATTAAGGCATTTGAAGCGACGCAGGTGCAGTTTAATCAGGAAATTGTCGATTTACTCGCACTGCGGGTAACGGCGGACATTCAGAACAAGATAAAAGATGGAACAATACACGTTGAAGACATTCAAGACAGTGTGGAGAAAGTGTTAGAGCAGGCAGGCTACACAGAAACAGCGAAAGCATTTATTCTTTATCGGAAGCAGCGGGAAAAAATGCGCAATATGAAATCCACGATATTGGATTATAAGGAAGTGGTAAACAGTTATGTAAAAATCGAGGATTGGCGTGTAAAGGAAAATTCTACGGTTACATATTCCGTTGGCGGCTTGATTTTATCGAATTCTGGTGCGGTCACGGCGAATTACTGGCTGTCTGAAATTTATGATGAGGAGATTGCAGAAGCACATAGAAATGCGGATATCCATATTCATGATTTATCTATGCTGACAGGTTACTGTGCCGGCTGGTCTTTGAAGCAGTTAATTCAAGAAGGGCTTGGCGGCATTACGGGAAAAATTTCGTCAGCTCCGGCAAAACATTTGTCTGTACTTTGCAATCAAATGGTTAATTTCCTTGGCATAATGCAGAATGAATGGGCAGGCGCGCAGGCATTTTCTTCCTTTGATACCTATCTTGCGCCGTTTGTAAAGGCGGATAAGCTTTCTTATCCGGAAGTGAAGAAATGTATCGAAGCCTTTATTTACGGCGTAAATACACCAAGCCGGTGGGGAACGCAGGCACCTTTTAGCAATATTACATTGGATTGGACGGTGCCGGAAGATTTGGCAGAACTGCCTGCGATTGTCGGCGGGAAGGAAATGGATTTTTGCTATAAAGACTGCAAACGAGAAATGGATATGGTAAATAAGGCGTTTATTGAAACCATGATCGAGGGGGATAAGGATGGCAGAGGATTTCAATATCCGATTCCAACCTATTCCATAACACATGATTTTGATTGGTCGGATACCGAAAACAACCGCCTGTTATTTGAAATGACGGCAAAGTATGGAACCCCTTATTTTTCAAACTATATTAACTCGGATATGCAGCCGTCGGACGTGCGCAGTATGTGCTGCCGCCTGCGTCTTGACCTGCGGGAACTGCGTAAAAAAACGGGTGGTTTTTTTGGCTCGGGAGAGAGTACGGGCAGCGTGGGAGTAGTAACTATAAATATGCCGCGCATTGCATATCTTTCAGCGGATAAAGCGGAATTTTACAGTCGTTTGGACAGAATGATGGATATAAGTGCGCGTTCGCTGAAAATCAAGCGAAATGTAATTGCAAAGCTTTTAGAAGAAGGCTTGTATCCTTATACTAAGCGATATTTGGGCAATTTTGATAGTCATTTTTCTACAATTGGGCTGATTGGTATGAACGAGGCGGGGCTGAATGCCAAATGGCTTCGCAAAGACCTTTCACATAAGGAAACACAGGAATTTACCAAGGAAGTGTTAAATTATATACGGGAAAAGCTTTCCGATTATCAGGAGCAATATGGTGACCTTTACAATTTGGAAGCAACACCGGCGGAGAGTACGACATACCGCCTTGCCAAGCATGACAGAGCGCAGTGGAGCGATATTATTACAGCGGGAAAGAAAGGGGACAAGCCGTATTATACCAATTCATCCCATTTGCCAGTGGACTATACAACCGATATTTTTGATGCGCTTGATATTCAGGATGAATTGCAGACCTTATATACATCAGGAACTGTTTTCCATGCCTTTTTAGGGGAAAAACTGCCAGATTGGCGTGCGGCGGCAAATTTGGTGCGCACGATTGCGGAGAATTACAAACTTCCTTATTATACCATGTCGCCGACTTATTCGATCTGTAGAGAACATGGTTACTTAAACGGTGAACAGAAAATCTGTCCGAAATGCAATAGTGCAACAGAAGTTTACAGCCGGATTACAGGCTACTACAGACCTGTACAAAACTGGAACGACGGCAAACTTCAGGAGTATGCAAACCGTACAGAGTATCAGGCAGGCAGCACGGTGCAGATACCAGATGCATATAAGGAAGAAACAAGAAAAGAATCTGCGTGTAATAAGGAGATACAAAATATAGGTGTGCAAGTAAGAAATAGTAATAGGCGAGTACATAACGAATCCGCAAAAGAACTTATAACAGCAGAAAATAAAGTATTGCTATTTACAACGAAAACCTGTCCCAACTGTTATTTGGCAAAGGAATATCTGCAAAATATTGATTACACGATTATTGATGCAGAAGAAAATATGGAGCTTGCAGTGGAGTATGGTATAATGCAGGCGCCGACGCTTGTTGTAGTGGAGGGACAATCGCAGAAAAAATATGTGAATGCATCGAATATCAAAAAATATGCAGAGATTATGCGTCGGGTTGTGTAAGCGTAAACGAAAGGGCTATCGCTATAAGCTTTGATGATACAAGATATCGTATCAATCGAAGCATGGTGTTAGACTATCTTGTATACATTTTCCTTAATGCGACAGCTCCAGTAGGTTTGTGTTGGTGCTGTGACACAAACATTGTATTTTGTGCAAAAGGCAGCATAGAAATGAGGTAAAATATGATAGATTATTTAATTGAAAAAATCAAAAAAACAGGTGCTCCAATTGTGGTAGGGCTTGATCCCACAATGAAATTTGTACCAGAACATATCAAAAAGGCAGCATTTGCCGAAAAGGGAGAAACGCTGGAGGGAGCAGCAGAAGCAATATGGCTTTTTAATAAGGAAATTATTGATAAAACATATGATTTAATCCCTGCGGTAAAGCCGCAGATAGCAATGTATGAGCAGTTTGGGATTGCAGGGCTGATTGCATTTAAAAAGACGATTGATTATTGTAAGGAAAAGGGGTTAGTGGTAATCGGTGACATTAAGCGCGGCGATATTGGATCGACTTCGGAAGCGTACGCTGCGGCGCATCTTGGAAAGGTGCAGATCGGCAATAATTATTATGCAGGTTTTGATGAAGATTTTGCCACGGTCAATCCTTATTTGGGCAGCGATGGTGTGCAGCCATTTATCAATGTATGCAAGGCAGAAAAGAAAGGTATTTTTGTGCTGGTAAAAACCTCCAATCCCAGCAGCGGGGAACTTCAAGATCGCTTGATGAAAAGCGGAACAACTGCCGGCGCAGAACAAGGAAATAACGGTACAGGCAATATATCTTTTGCAGACAGACCGTTGTATGAAATTGTTGGCGAACAGGTCGCTGCATGGGGAGAACAGCTTATGGGAAAATATGGCTACAGTTCTGTTGGTGCTGTTGTGGGTGCAACCTATCCAGAGCAGGGCGCTGTATTACGCAAGCTAATGCCGAAAACCTTTATATTAGTGCCCGGCTATGGCGCACAGGGCGGAACAGGCAAAGACCTTGTTTATTTCTTCGACGATAACAGGCTCGGCGCGATTGTAAACTCCTCCCGCGGAATTATCGCCGCATACCAAAACGAAAAGTATAAGAAATTCGGTGCAGACAATTTCGCAGACGCATCAAGACAGGCAGTAATAGATATGATTACGGATATCGATCAAGCGTTTATAAGTGTAGGAAAATAATACAGGAAACTCCTTTACAAATGACCTGTAAATATATTACAATGATTTAAGATTTAAAGACGGTTAAAAATAGGTCTATAAATTTGATGATTTGTACCAAAATTTACGGGTGCAGCAAAATTTTATCAGTGAGGAGATTGGAAATGAGCGAGATAGAGAAAAGTACAGAGGGAACTGCCACAGAGGAAGTTATCTCCAGAAATTTTATTGAACAGATTATTGACAAGGATTTAGCGGAGGGGAAGTGTGAAACCATAAAAACCCGTTTTCCGCCAGAGCCGAATGGTTATCTGCATATTGGGCACGCTAAGAGTATTTTGCTAAATTATGGTTTGGCGCAGAAGTACGGCGGCAAATTTAATGTACGCTTTGACGACACGAATCCGACAAAGGAAAAAGAGGAATTTGTGGAGTCGATTAAGGCGGATGTGGAATGGCTTGGTGCGGACTGGGAGGACAGGCTGTATTTTGCTTCGGACTATTTTGAACAGATGTACGAGGTCGCAGTAAAATTAATCCGCAAAGGGAAAGCATATGTATCTGATTTATCTGCGGAAGAAATACGAGAGTATCGTGGAACATTGACAGAGCCGGGAAGAAACGACCCAAATCGTGATAGAAGTGTCACAGAAAATCTTGCATTATTTGAGCAGATGCGTGCCGGCAAATTTGCGGATGGGGAGAAAGTGCTGCGTGCCAAAATTGATATGGCGTCGCCCAATATCAATATGAGAGATCCAGTAATTTATCGTGTGGCGCATATGACACACCATAGAACCGGAGATAAATGGTGTATTTATCCAATGTATGACCTTGCACATCCCATAGAGGATGCAATTGAAGGCATTACACATTCTATCTGTACATTGGAATTTGAAGATCATAGACCGCTCTATGACTGGGTGGTGCAAGAAGCAGAATATCCGCATCCTCCAAAGCAGATAGAATTTGCAAAGCTATATTTAACGAATGTTGTTACGGGAAAACGCTATATTAAAAAGTTGGTGGAAGATGGTATTGTTGATGGATGGGATGATCCAAGGCTTGTATCTATAGCAGCATTGCGCAGGCGCGGTTTTACGCCGGAGTCGCTGCGGCGGTTTGTGGAGCTTTGCGGTGTCAGCAAGGCAAATTCTTCAACGGATTATGCAATGTTAGAATACTGTATCCGTGAGGATTTAAAACTGAAAAAGCCTAGAATGATGGCAGTGCTTGACCCTGTAAAATTAATGATCGATAATTATCCAGAGGGGGAAACAGAATACCTGGAAGTTCCTAATAATCTGGAAAATGAAGCACTCGGTTCCAGACAAGTTCCGTTTTGCCGCGAACTGTATATTGACCGTGATGATTTTTTGGAGGAACCGCCTAAGAAATATTTCCGCTTGTTTCCCGGGAATGAAGTGCGCCTGATGAGTGCGTATTTTGTGAAGTGCGTTGGCTTTGAGAAGGATGAAAACGGCAAGGTTACCGTGGTACATTGTACTTATGATCCAGAAACAAAGCAGGGCAGCGGTTTTACAGGCAGAAAGGTAAAAGGAACGATTCATTGGGTGCCGGCGCCGTATGCAGTTTCAGCAGAGGTGCGGCTGTATGAAAATATTATTGATGAGGAAAAAGGGGTGTACAATGAAGATGGTTCACTGAATTTGAATCCCAATTCATTAACTGTATTAAAGGAATGCCGTTTAGAGCCTGCATTAAAAGACGCAAAACCGTTTGACAGTTTTCAATTCGTAAGACAGGGGTTCTTTAACGTGGACTGCAAAGATTCTAAACCAGACGCGCTGGTGTTTAACAGGATTGTATCACTCAAAAGCTCATTTGTATTACCAAAGTAATAAAACACTTAAAAAGGAGGAAATTATGAAATATCAATGTTTGGTATTAGACCATGATGATACAGTGGTGGACAGTACAGCAAGTATTCATTATCCTGCCTTTTTGGAAGCGCTTAAAATTATGCGGCCAGGAGAAACACTCTCCTTAGAGGATTATTTTCGGGAGAATTTCTCTCCGGGATTTATAGAATTTTGTACACAGCGTTATCAAATGACACAGCAGGATTTAGACGTTGAAGTTGAAATTTGGAGAAATTATGTAAAAAATCATATTCCCAAAGCGTATCATGGGATAAAGGAGCTGATAGAACGTCAGAAAGCAGAGGGAGGATATATATGCGTGGTATCGCATTCCTATGACTTTAATATCCGCAGGGATTACAAAGCAAACAATCTGCCAGAGCCGGATTTAATTTTCGGCTGGGAGTATCCGGCGCATCAGCGTAAACCCAGTCCCTATGCATTGGAAGTAATTTGTAATAAGTTTGATTTGGAGCCTTCTCAGCTTTTAATGGTAGATGACTTAAAACCCGGTTATGATATGGCGAAAGCGTTTGGTGTACCTTTCGCCGGAGCCGGCTGGGCAAACGAGATACCAGAGATCAGAAGTTTTATGCAGGAAAACAGCGATTTCTATTTTACAAGAGTAGAAGAACTGTTTCAATTCCTGTTTGAAAAACATATTTAGGAATCATTTAAAAGTTAATTTTTCGTTCCTTAGAAAGTGTAAAAGGTTGTTAAAAAATAGGGGCTGTCGTATAATGCGACAGCCCCAGCGCTATTGTTATATTTTAATATTTTTATTCCTCGTCAGAATCGTCAAAAAAATTCTCGGAATTGGACTTTTTGGACTCGTCCGTAGCATAGGTTGCAGATACAGAAGTCATAACTGTTTGGGTTGTATGAGCGGTCGGTGTATCTGCGTTTTTGTTTTCGCCGAAAGCAGGCTCGACAGTCGTACTTGCGTTCGCTGTAGTAGCTGTCGTTTCTGATGTTGTGTTTTCATCGCTTATTTGGCTTCCGGAGCCGGGTAGATCTACCTGCGTATAAACGGTTTCCGTTGGCGGTGTGGTTTGTTCCTCGATAAATTCTTTGGCTTTATCAAGGGTTTCCTTGGTTTTGTCAATGGTTTCAATCACTTTTTCACCGATTTTACCCTTGACATTTTCAAGATCGATATAAGAGCGGTTTTTGCTCTCTGTAACATTGGCTGTTTTTGCCGTTAAATCAATGTCGTCGTCTAAGTCCTCGTCGAAATCGTCAAAATCGTCAATATCGTCAAAATCATCAGAAGAATCGTTCTTTTTATTTTGAAGATAATAGTAAGTTCCTGCTGCAGCTGCACCAGCGAGGGCGCTGAATAAAACTAGCTTGCCCAATTTTTTAGCCATATAGGTTTCTCCTTTCACGTTGCAGTTTTTATTTTAACGCATAGCAAACGCATAGCGTATCAATTATTTCTATTTTAATACTATTTTATGGAAATGAAAAGATAATATGTACATTTTTTTATTGTTATTTTATTGAAACTATTTTTAGATTATGATACTATAAAATCGACCAAAAAAGTCAATTTATGGGAGAAAAGAGTGAAAAGCGGATGAACGAAAAATTTTTCGACTTGCCAAGAGAGAAACAAGACCGCATGATTAACGGTGCTTTGGAGGTTTTCGCGAAAAATGGTTTTAAACATGCCAGCACAGATGACATGGTAAAGGCTGTTGGGGTGAGCAAAGGACTTTGGTTTCATTATTTCGGCTCTAAGGCAGGTCTGTATATCTTTGTGTATGAGTACAGTGTCAAATATATGCTGCTGGAAATTTCGGCAGTTGTAGATGAGCGGGAGAATGATTTCTTTGAATTGGCAAGGCAGGTAGAGCTTGCCAAGAGTCGGGCAGGGAAAAATTATCCATTTATGAACGTATTTTTGGAGGAATCTGCAAGGGAAACAGAGGCAGACGTGCTTGCCCAGACACAGGAATCTGGCAGAATTTTGCAGGAGAAAATTGCAGGGTTTTTGAAGAATGCCGAAATGAAAGGTGTAGAGGATAAGGCGCGGCGTGACAAAATTAAAAAAATGGTAGATCATACCATTAAGGGAATCGTAAAGGAACAGCTTTATGAAGGCTATGATTCGGAAGCCGCATATAAAGAGATAAAGGAGTGTCTTGATGTGCTGAAAGAGATGATTGCGGACAGTACAGCGGCAAAGGAAGAAGAACCAATATCTTCTTCCAAGCCGGCAGCTTCGTAAATTGATAGCAGCGTTATTTCTTTTGCTGATAGAACGGGGCGGCAGGATATCCGCCCTTTAGCTTTTGCATACCGCGCTGAATTGCGTCTTTTGAGTTTTTCCAGTCAGCGTCCTGGTTGCGGTAGTCAAATTTTTCGACCATCCAGCTTACGTCGTCTTCAAGCCGCTGCATATTTTTTTCCATCAATGAGAAAATGGTGGAGAAAAATTCTGCTTGCTGTTTTTCAGGAAGCTGTGCAATAGCTGCTTGGCATAAATCGCCGAAATGTACAAGACAGAAGCCTTTGCTTTCCTCTAATTTGCGGGGGAAGTCGGCGTCCTTTTTATACATATAAAAAAACGTGTCAAGATATCGCTGATAGGTGTTTTCGTACTGCTTGCAGATATAACAGGACTGCTGTTTCTCATAAACCCATGCAGTCATGGTATTGTTGACTTCTTTTGATTTTTTTAAGCGATCCAAAAAGGAAATTTTCGCTGGTTTAAATTTTTTGATTTCGCTGGAAAGTTCGCTGTTGATTTTTTGGTAATGTGTCTTTAAAATCCAGGCATTTCCAAGCGTATTGCCGTATTGGTACATTTTAAAAAAATGATAGCGGCAAAAGCCTGCTTTATCGGTCTGCTCACGGACATCGCTTTCCATATACGAGGCACAAGAACCAAGCGCGAAATCCAGAAGATCTTGTTCTAGTTTCTGCTCAATAAAGCAGAATGGACATTCATCATTTGCTGCCATGGCGTCATTTAGGGGAATGGTGTAGAGTTGTTCTTTCATGTTAATTCCTCCGTGTTTTATGTTTGATAGGCTGTTTGGATATTTTGAAATATTTTCTAAGGAACTGTTCAGAAATTACTTGTGACAAGTACGCCGTATAAATGTTCCTATGCAAAGAAGAAAATCGCAGGCATAGCGGGCTATGTCAAGATTTTCTGATGCCGCAGATGGACATTTAGACAAGTAATGGTCATAAGTAATTTATTAACAGTTCCTAAGGAACGGTTCAGATTCATTCTTATACAGTTCTAAACTTAGTGTATCATATTTTAGTATGATACTCCACTAAAATTTTGCAAGAATCCATACACACAAACAGAGAACAAGGGGTGGGCATTATATTTTATGTATTTGTATATATGGATATCTATTTAAAAGGGAGGACTTTTCAATGAAAAAAAAGTATCAATTCAAACTTTGGCTGCTTATATTTGTGGTTTATCAAATGCTCAGTCTGTGCGGATGCAGCTTGGACACCTATGAGGTAACACGTGATGTACCGCAGCCGGCAGAGCAGGGAAATTTAGATTCTTCGGGGGAAAGTATAGATATTGGGAATATTCCGGAATACAGCGGCAGCCCCTCGGTGGTGCTGAATCAAAATAAGCCCCAATTTGCAGAAAGTGATCTTACAACAGAAAGTTTTGAAACATATGATGAGTTGGATGCGCTCGGCAGATGCCAAGGCGCATATGCGAATGTTGGTGTTGATTTAATGCCTACGGAAAAGCGTGGGGATATCAGCCGTATTAAGCTGACAGGCTGGCAGTCAGTGCGCTATGACTTTGTGGAAGGCAAAAATTTATATAACAGATGTCATTTAATTGGTTTTCAATTAACAGGTGAGAATGCCAATAATAAAAATTTAATTACCGGCACGCGGTATATGAATGTGCAGGGAATGCTTCCCTATGAAAATGAGGTGGCAGATTATGTCAAGGAAACCCAGAATCATGTTTTATACAGAGTAACGCCGATATTTGACGGCGATAATCTTGTAGCGGATGGTGTGCAGATGGAAGCACTTTCGGTGGAAGACAATGGAGAGGGCGTTCAATTTCATGTATATGTTTACAATGTGCAGCCAGGGGTAGAAATTGACTATGCGACCGGAGAGAGCAAAGCAGCGGAAACAGGTGCTGCAGACAGCAGTGTACAGGAGCAGTATGTGCTAAATACCAATACCAAGAAGTTTCATAAGCCTACTTGTGGCAGTGCAATTGATATGAAAGAAGAAAATAAAGAGGAATACACAGGCAGCAGAGAATTACTGATAGAACAAGGGTATGTGCCGTGCGGAAACTGCAAGCCATAATTAATGAACACGATATTATAAAAAAATTTACAAAATAGGAAGAAAGTTTCAGAAAACAGTATAAAAATAAAAAAAATTGTGTTACACTGTTAATAGAAAGGTTAGGTGATGGTATGAGTAAGTTTATGGTGGCAGGATTTGTGCAATTGGAGTCAATTGTAAAAGTAGAAGAGCTGCCTTTGCCCTTTAAGCAGTTTGACAGTGTGCCAGAGATGATTAATTCTGGTATTGGCGGCGCAGGCTTAAATGAAGCAATGGCGTTGAAGTGGCTTGGCAACGAAGTGGATTTTATGAGTATGGTAGCAAAGAATATGTCAAGAAGACAGATATTAGCATATCTCGTTACCAATGGGGTTGATTTGCGCATTGACTATATTCTTCCGATGCTTGATGGTATGCCGACTTCTGTTATTCTGTATAGCAAGGGAAAAAAGCAGACATTTGAAGATGTAAAGGATATCCGTACAGTGGAGTATGACATTGATTTGTTTGAAAGACAGATACAGGATAAAGATATGGTAGTTATGTCGAACTGTAATTTCTGCCGTCCACTAATTGGACTTGCTAGGAAATATAATAAACCAATAGCCTGCAATGTGCGTAGCATGCGTGCAGAGAAAATAGCAAATAAGGAAGATTTCTTGTCAGCGGCAAATATTTTGTATATTAGTGATGACGATTTGGAATGCGATGCATATGAATGCATTGACGAGTGCAAGCAGAAGTATGATCCGGAAATTATTATTATGGGTATTGGCGCTAAGGGTGTAATCCTTTATACAAAAGCAGATAATAGTGTTTTGGAGTACAAGCCTGTGAAAACAAATGAAATCGTTAATACGATAGGAGCCGGAAATGCGCTGTTTTCATCTTTTATCCACTATTATGTTAAGACAGGCGACGCAAAAGAAGCAATTAAAAATGCACTGTTGTTCGCCTCTTATAAAATTGGTTTTGTGGGAACTTCCAATGGATTTATGACAGAGGAACAGATTGAGCACTGGAAGCAGTTGATTTGGCATAGAAGATAAAACATGATATGCAGCTGGCAGGTATTTATTGAGGAAGGGGAGATCAATCTCCCCTGTTTCATTATATGTGCGCACGTCGGCTGTCGCAATAAGGAACTGTTCAAAAATAACTTTTAATACTGCTTGTCTTTTTCTCCGATAGCACCACTCAAAAATCAATTACATAGCCCGCTATGCGCTTGATTTTTGAGTGGCACTCTCGAAGAAAAATCAAGCGCGTTATTTAAAAGTTATTTATTAACAGTTCCTAAGGTTTAATTATACAAGATATAGTAGAAATCGACGTAAGAGCAAATGACTAGTCCGTTTCATAAAGATAGCGCAAAAACAGAATCGCATTATCCATACTATTGGAGTTGGTGACAAAGGATAGAATGGGTTCCATATTTACATAATACTGGTGTTCCTGCAGCTTCGGCGCGTCAGTGACATAGATGCCGACAGGAATCGCTTCGTCTGTTTCTCCCACTTTCGCATAGTAGAGCCGATCTTGGAATTGTTCTAGCAGATCGCTTGGAAGTTGTTTTGTGATATCAGAGTAGCATTCTCCCGCAGCAAAATAGTCAATGGTTTTATCGTCGCCAATAATAATATCCAATTCCTGAGTGGTGATAACTGCCATAGTTTTTTCTAGTCCCATATAGATATCATAGCCTGCGCCGTCTGTATAATAATTTACAGTGGTATCAATATAGGCATTATGCTTTTTGGTATCAATTTGCGCGTATTCGATAAAGCCGTCAATCAGCGCTGTATCGGATATATCACCAGTGTCGTTGTAGAAATAAGCCGCAAATGCCGTATCGGAGGGAGAAGTTAGAGTAGTCACTAAAATATATACAATCAGACCGATCGCAGCAACAGCAACGAGAGTCATTTTTAAGTAATATTCTTTAAAATAAGCTAATTTCTCCTTGAAAGGCGCATCCTTTAGTTTTGCATTCTGTTCACGAATTTCGTCGTGCATGGAGTTATTTTGGTCACGGTTTTTATTATATACTTCCATATTTTGCTATTCCTTTCCAAGAACTAGACAGCAAAATCGTATCGTTTGGCTGTCTATCGTTAAATTTATATCCTATATCATATCGTTTTTGGTTATAAAATGTCAATTCCACAGCGTATTAATTTTTTCTAAAGCTTGAATATTTGCTTGATTTGTAATAAGATATAAGATACAACAATATTGTGGAACTAAAATTTAAAATAATAACAAAGAAGGGATTATGGTTATGAATGAAAGCTATAAGGAACTATTGGTGAAAAAGGAACGAGATATGAAACAGACGCTGCTGCGGGTTGCCTGCGTAATACCAACTGTTGTTTGTGCCGCCTTTACACTGCTTACGGGACAAATTGTAATGTTTATTTTCTTGATTGTTTGTGGTGTTCTTGACTATTTTGTATTTCAGTGGACAGATATTGAGTATGAGTATCTCTATGTTGACCGAGAGATTTCCATTGATAAGATTTTAGCAAAAACGAGAAGAAAGAAAATTGCTACTATTGAAACGGATAAGATTGAAATTATGGCACCGGAGAAATCGCATCAGTTAGATTCCTACCGTAATAGGGAGGTAAAGACAGCCGATTACAGTGCAGGGAAGGATTTGCCTGATCAGAAGCTTTATGTAATCTATTCTGAGGGAAGTAAGAAGTATTTGTTAAATCTTACGGAGGATTTTGCTAAAACTGTGATGAATATTATTCCAAGAAAGGTATTTCTGCAATAAAATGCTTGACAAGTAATAGCTGCTCTTGTATAATTTTGAACAATTAAATAAATTTATGGAAACATATTTATCAAACAACTAAATAGGAGGAAGAAAAATGGGTCAGATTATTGGTGAAGGAATTACTTTTGACGATGTGCTCTTGGTTCCAAGCTATTCACAGGTAATACCCAATCAAGTGGATTTATCAACTTGGTTGACTAAGAAAATCAAGCTTCACATTCCCATGATGAGTGCGGGAATGGATACTGTAACAGAACATAGAATGGCGATTGCCATGGCGCGGCAGGGCGGTATTGGCATTATCCATAAAAATATGTCCATTGAGGCGCAGGCTGAGGAAGTGGACAAGGTCAAACGTTCTGAAAATGGTGTAATTACAGACCCCTTTTCATTGACTCCAGAACATACACTTGGCGACGCAGATGCATTAATGGCGAAATTTAGAATTTCTGGTGTTCCCATTACCGAGGGCAGGAAGCTGGTCGGCATTATTACAAACCGTGATTTAAAATTTGAAACCGATTTTTCAAAAAAAATCAAGGAATCGATGACATCAGAAAATCTGATTACTGCAAAAGAGGGCATCACATTGGAGGAAGCAAAAAAAATTCTTGCAAAGGCACGCAAGGAGAAGCTTCCGATTGTGGACGATAACTTTAACCTAAAAGGGTTGATTACGATTAAAGACATTGAAAAGACAATTAAATATCCGTTGTCGGCTAAGGACGAGCAGGGAAGGCTTCTTTGCGGCGCAGGCGTGGGAATTACGGCAAATGTGCTGGAGCGTGTTGCGGCGCTTGTTGCAGCAAAGGTGGATGTAATTGTCCTTGACAGTGCGCACGGTCATTCAGAAAATGTATTAAAGTGTCTGCGCATGATAAAAGAGGCTTATCCAGAAATCCAGGTAATAGCTGGTAATGTTGCAACAGGAGAAGGCACGAAAGCGTTGATAGAGGCGGGCGCTGACGCGGTAAAGGTAGGAATTGGTCCAGGATCTATCTGTACGACAAGAGTTGTTGCCGGTATTGGTGTTCCGCAGATTACAGCGATTATGGATGCGTATGCAGTGGCGAAAGCGTATGATATTCCGATTATTGCGGACGGTGGTATTAAATATTCCGGTGATATGACAAAGGCGATTGCAGCGGGCGGCAATGTCTGTATGATGGGCAGTATTTTTGCCGGCTGTGAGGAGAGTCCGGGAACATTTGAGTTATTCCAAGGCAGAAAATATAAAGTATATAGAGGCATGGGTTCGATTGCTGCAATGGAGAACGGCAGCAAAGACCGTTATTTCCAGTCTGATGCTAAGAAATTGGTACCAGAAGGTGTGGAAGGACGAGTTGCTTACAAGGGAAACGTGGAGGATACAGTATTCCAGTTAATGGGTGGTCTGCGTTCCGGTATGGGATACTGCGGCACTGCAACAATAGAGGAATTAAAACAGAACGGCAAATTTGTTAAAATTTCTGCTGCTGCTTTGCGGGAGAGCCATCCGCATGATATCCATATCACAAAAGAGGCGCCGAATTACAGCGTTGAAGAATAAGCTAGTACAAAATCGGACGCTGCCACTTGATTGTGGCAGCGTTTTTGTGCGCAGAAGTTAGTACGCTTTCCATTTAAGCAATGTTGTACTAGAGAGCAAAAGAAAGGCGGAGGGAAAATGTTATATCGAACATACCGTATGTATAATAACTGCATGGAGATTATGGTGCCCTCCAGCTTAAGTGCAGGAACGACCAGTCCGATTGCGCAGTACCACTGGCAGTCAGAGGATAAAAAAGTAGTGGTAGATGTTGCGCGGGGCGGCGCTGATTTGGACGAGGAAGGGCTGTATGAGCGTTTAAATGAGTACTATAAAGGTTTCTGCAAGGATATTACAAATTTTCAGTGTCTGCATATTGAAAAACGCAGCGTTAACGGGCACGCCTATGGGGAATTGCGCTATACGTCGGATATGATGGGATACCGTTTCTATAATGTCTTTATGTTGGGAGCCTTGGAGGGAAGAGAACTGGTGCTGACCTTACAATGTATGGATAAGGACGTAGAATCACACCTTCATATTTTTGAAATTATTTCGGATTCCATAAGGATTTTAAGAAACAATAATACAGAAAAAGCAGGTGGTGCATATGATAGTGAAGACTAAGGAAAATCAGATATCATTTTTATATCAGGAAACCGATCCTTATTTTGATATTGGCTATAAGATTTTGGAGAAGTCAGAGATCGCGGAAATGCTGCCTTGCAGAAGAAAGATGCAGAATGATAAAAATAAGCTGTGCTTTTATGCAGAGGGAAAAGAATCTGTGCTATTACAGCAGGTGCTGCCTAAACTGGATCATAATGCGGTGGTTGATATCTTGTATGAATTAATGTTTTTGACTCAAAAAGTAGAAGCAAATGGATTTTTGAAAAAGGAATGTATTTGGTACAAATATGAACATATATATTACAATACAGCGGCTCGGCATATTCTAACCGCAATCCTGCCGATTACAAGAGAATTTCGCTATGCAGACGGTTTGGATTGGTTTGGGCGCTTTGCGGAAACGATTGCGAAAGTCAGCGCATATTTAGGAAAAGAACAGGCAGCACAGATGGAACATTTTATCCATTTATTACAGTATGATAAAATATCGTATGACGAGGTATTGGAGGAGATAGAACGGTTCGGAAGCGGTATGTCAGGAATTTTGGCAGGAAAAAGCCCGAAAGAACCAGATATCTGTCTGCAATTGTACTATAGCGGTAGAGAAGGCGAGTTAACCTTCCAGATTGACCGAAGCAGTTATACAATTGGTGCAAATTCCGAAGCGTGTGCGGGCGTAATACCTGAAAATATTTCAAGGGCAGTCAGCAGACGTCACTGTATGATTGTGGAGCGGAACAAAAAATATTTTGTACAAGATTTAGGCAGCACAAACCATACATTTGTCAATGCACAGGTGATTCCCAAAAACGAGTTAATGGAATTATCAAATCATGATATTTTAAGTGTGGCGGATGTGGAATTTCGGGTAAAGATTGAACAGGATAGGCAGTAATGGAATGAGATATAGAATGGATACGCATGGTCACTAAAATTTGCCAAATCACTCGACTCACGAGCGGGAAGAATCGTGAATATAGGGTAATTTTGACTGCTCATAAGTATCGTTATCGTAAAACAATAAAATTTTATTTATGAAATGGAGGATTGAAAATTATGAAAGACACAATGGAAATCAGATGGCATGGACGCGGCGGACAAGGCGCAAAAACAGCAGCGCTTCTTCTTGCGGATGTAGCATTTAAAACAGGAAAATATGTGCAGGGATTTCCGGAGTATGGGCCGGAACGTATGGGAGCGCCGATTACAGCATATAACCGCATTAGCAGCAGTCCGATTACAGTGCATTCTAATATCTATGAGCCGGATTATGTGGTAGTGGTCGATGAAAGTCTACTGGAAAGTATTGACGTCACAAAAGGATTGAAAGAGGGCGGTGCGGTAATTATTAATTCTGAGCGTACCAAGGAGGAATTGGCGCCATATCTGCATGGATATAAAGGCGCAGTTTACACGGTAAATGCAAAGCAGATTTCATTAAAGGCACTTGGTAAGAATTATCCCAATTCGCCTATGCTTGCTGCGGCAGTTGCCGTATCAAATGTTATGGACAGAAATGAATTTTTAAAGGAAATGAAAACGTCTTTCCAACATAAATTTGCGAAAAAGCCAGAGGTGATTGAGGGAAATATGCGTGCGCTGAAAATGGCGTTTGATGAGGCGTGCTAAAGTTATAGAATTAAGAAAGGAAAATCGATTTTTTATGTATAAAATTAATGAACAAAGCCCCTGGCAGGAGATCACGGAAGGGAATAAGATATTTGAACCGGCAACGTCACGGGCATTTAATACGGGTGAATGGCGCACCGCAACGCCAGTATGGTATTCAGAAAAATGTAAGCAGTGTCTGCTATGCACACCGGTCTGCCCAGATTCATCGATTCCGGTTATAGAGGGAAAACGAACTGATTTTGATTATAATCATTGCAAGGGGTGTGGAATTTGCGCAAAAGTATGCCCGTTTGGCGCAATTGATATGCAGCGATAGAGGTACAGGAAAGGGATGATAAAGATTATGGCAATTAGAGAACGTTTATCGGGGAATGAGGCGGTGGCGTATGCAATAAAACAGATTAACCCGGATGTAATGCCGGCGTTTCCGATTACACCGTCAACGGAAATTCCGCAGTATGTAGCAAATTATATTGCAAATGGCGAGATTGATACGGAATTTATTCATGTGGAGAGTGAACATAGTGCAATGAGCGCCACGGTCGGCGCATCCGCAGCAGGAGCGCGGGCAGTGACAGCAACGTCTTCTTGTGGGATGGCGTTGATGTGGGAGGAGTTGTATGTGGCAGCTTCCAACCGACTTCCGATTGTGCTGGCGCTGGTAAACCGTGCGCTTTCCGGTCCGATTAATATTAACGCTGATCACTCTGACAGTATGGGCGCGCGCGATTCTGGCTGGATTCAGATTTATGCAGAGTCCAATCAGGAAGTATATGACAACTTTTTACAGGCTTATCCGATTGCGGAGAATGAAAAAGTGCATTTGCCTGTTATGGTTTGTCAGGACGGATTTATTACCAGCCACGGTGTAGAAAATATTTACCTTGTGGAAGATGAGAAAGTAAAGGATTTTGTGGGAGAATATAACCCAAAACATTACCTGCTCAATACTGAAGAGAAATTGGCAGTAGGCCCCTATGCAGTTTCGTGCTACTATATGGAAACCAAACGTGGACAGCGTCAGGCAATGATAGAGGCACGTCAGGTAATTTTAGACGTAGCGGCACGCTTTGAAAAAATGACAGGGCGTAAATACGGTTTTTTTGAAGAATATCAAATGGAGGATGCAGAGTATGCAGTGGTTCTTATTGGATCGGCAGCAGGTACGTGCAAGGCGGCAATTGACCATATCCGCAGCACCAGCGGCAAAAAAGTCGGGTTGATTAAAATTCGTGTATTTCGTCCGTTTCCAGAGGAAGAACTTGCAAAAGCGCTCTCCAAGGTGAAGGCAGTTGCAATTATGGATAGAAGCGAAATGTTTTCAGCTACATCGGGGCCGCTTGGCGCAGAAGTCCGCGCAGCAATGTATCAGGCGCGTTGTACTGCTGATACCGTTAATTATTTCTATGGTTTAGGCGGCAGGGATATCACAGTTCCTGATTTTGAACAAGTGTATGACAAACTTGAAACCTTAGCGGAAACACATACGATTATGGATATGTATACATATATCGGGCTGCGTGATCAGCAGACAAAGGAGGACTAGATAATGTATGATTTTAAAGAAGTTATGAGTAAGCCGGAACGTCTGGCTCCCGGACATAGAATGTGCGCAGGCTGCGGCGGAACAGTTACTGTGCGCACGGTGCTTAGAGCCTTGGAGGAGGGGGATAAGGCAGTCATCGGCAACGCTACGGGATGTTTGGAGGTTTCTTCATTTATGTATCCTTATACCTCCTATGAGGACAGCTACATTCACAATGCATTTGAGAACGCAGGTGCAACACTTTCGGGCGTAGAAACTGCTTACAATGTATTGAAGAAAAAAGGCAAAATTAAAGATACTTTTAAATTTATTACTTTCGGCGGCGATGGCGGCACTTATGATATTGGATTTCAGTCTTTATCTGGTGCAATGGAGCGTGGTCATGATATGGTTTATGTATGTTACGATAACGGTGCATATATGAATACAGGCACACAGCGTTCTTCGGCAACTCCACAGTACGCAGATACGACGACAACCCCCGCAGGCAAGGTATCCAACGGTAAAATTCAGGTGCGCAAGGATTTAACAGCGATCATTGCAGATCATCATGTTCCCTATGTGGGACAGAGCACATTTACGACGAATTTCAAGGATTTATATACAAAGGCACAGACAGCAATCTATACACCAGGGCCGGCATTTTTAAATGTACTGTCGCCTTGTCCAAGAGGCTGGGGATATGAGCCAAGTGAATTAATGAATATTTGCAAAATGGCGGTAGAAACCTGCTACTGGCCGTTGTTTGAAGTGGTTGACGGCAAATGGATACTTAGCTATGAACCCAAAGAGAAATTGCCGATTGAGGAGTTTTTGCGTCCGCAGAAGCGGTTTAAGCATTTATTTAAAAAAGGAAATGAGGAATTACTGGCACTGTTTCAGGCAGAAGTGGATAAACGGTGGGAGGAACTGCGTGAGCGGTGCCGATAGCTGTTGGATGATGGAGAGCTTTATTTGATTATAAAGTACAGTTTACAAGGGACTACACAAGGTAACGGTCTGACGGGCGCTGATATGCCCGTCAGATTTTCCATGTGATGTTTAAGCTGTCGCTTGTGGCGGCAATGGTGGTAATCATCAAATCCACCACCCGCCGCTTGTCGTCAAAGGATACGTTCTTCCAAGTGTCGAGGTAGCCGGAAATCTGGCTGACCTGTTCCGGGCTGATGGCTTCCACGGTCAACTCCGCCATCTTCGCCAGAAGTTCCTGCTTGCGTCCGTCCAGTTCGGCTATCTTCACATTCACATAGGAGAGCAGCACATTATTTGCGCCTGTCAGACTGTCCAGCAACTTTTCAATCTCGCTATCCACATGGGCAAGTTCCACTTGCAGGGCGGTGATTTTGGGATTGGCCTTTGCCGCTTTCTTCCTGCCCGTCAGTGTCTTGTAGCTGTCCAGCTTTTTCACCATCTGCCGATACACCACCGCTTCCAGTTCCGCCGTGATGATTTTCCCACAGCCGGGACAGCTTTTGTTGTCCAGCCGTTTCGTACAGCGGAGGTACTGTCTGCCGGAGGGATTGAAGATACTCATAAGGGCGTACCCGCAGTTCCC
>VSNQ01000063.1 GCA_009774395.1 Lachnospiraceae bacterium | reverse complement strand
TACTGTATCATTCGGGATTGCTGACACACTAAGAGTGAGTCTTGATTATTTAACGATGGATAACCAATAAAGAAAAAGCATATCGGTTTTTTGTGAGAGTCTTTAATAATAATTAAATATCCTCTAATGGGAAAATTATCAATTTTCTGCAAAAACATATAACGGAAAACTGCAAAAGCCATCAGTTACAGTAAAATCAGGGAATAAAAAGCTCAAGAAGAATAAAGATTATACGATTACTTATAAAAATAATCTTCACAAGGGAACAGCGACGGTCATAATAAAGGGGAAAGGAAACTATGAAGGAATTCAAGAACAGGCAGATTTTAGTATTCACCCCCAGAAGATAACCAAGGTATCTATTAAAGGAACAAAAACCAAGGGATTTACATTGACTTATGCAAAAAAAGTGTTGAAAGAAGAAACAGATTATACAATGGAGTATGGGGCTGAGCAAAAAAATAAAGTTCAAGTGACTATTACAGGAAAAGGTGACTTTACAGGAACAATCACAAAAAAGTTAAAAATACAATGAAATATGTAAAGACAGGATTAAAAATCTTCCAATAACGATATCCTTAATATAGAATTATTGGAATAAAGGAGATAGAATACAATGGAAATCTTATCTGCTGCCTATCGCAGACATGCTATCATTATTGTGATGATTTTTGTAATCTGCATATTGATAGAATGTTTGATATGCAACGCAAATGCATTTCGTCTTAAAAATAATGGAGATTATAAGCAAAAGACATACACTTTACAGGATCTAAAAATAACAAATGCAGAGGTTGATATGGATAATGGGAAAATAATATATAATAATACAGAACATAGTCCTGTTTTTATCCATATCAACAATATTGACACCAAGATTGGAACGGTATATCTGGATTTGGATATACCAAACGGGGTACTGCCTTATACAGTTTGCTATACAGACGAAACAAATGCAAATTTTTATCGGAGTTTTGAACGGGAATATGTAAGCGGCGTAGATAAAACAAAATGGTTTACCTGTCATTTTCGAGGAAAGTCGCAGCAGCTTATTTTGCGGCTGGATAATCTTGAAAAAGAGTATGCTTTTTGCTTCAACAAGCTGCAAATTAATAAACCTGTTCCATTTCAGTTTTCCTTTATGCGGTTTATAGTAATATTTATGGTTCTTGCACTTTTTTATGGGGTAAGATATATTGCATTTTTTCATGCAAAAGAGAAAACAATAGTTCATAATGTTGCATTAATCGGTGTTTGTTTTGGATTTATTTTTATTGCAATTTGGATTTATTTTCATTCGTACAGTGATATTAAATTGAATTTAATGTACAACTGTGATTTTACGGATGCTTTGATAAAAGGACAGCTTCATTTGGATATCGAAGTCAGTGAGGAATTAAAAGCAATGGAAAATCCTTATGATACAAGTATTCGCCAAACAGAAAATATTGTATGTTCATGGGATACAGCATATTATAATGGAAAGTATTATTGTTATTATGGCATTGTGCCAGCATTGCTGTTTTTTGTGCCATATAAACTATTGACAGGTGTATATTTGCAATGTAATATTGTGGTGCTTATCGCGTATTGCCTATATTTAGTCTTTCTTGATCTTACCAGCATCAAAATTTTTCGGTCAACTATGCCGGATATTTCGTTTGGATTAGAAGGGATTGCACTGATTATATTAAATGCCGCAACAAGTATTTTTTATTTTGCAGCCGAACCATCATTCTATCTGGTGCTGTATGCTGTGGGACTTTTATTCGTTGCAATGGGATTTTGGTGTTTTACAGTATGGTATACAAACAGACGTGCTAATTGGATTCTATTGTTTTTAGGTGGGTTATGTCTGTCGCTGGCAGTTGGATGCAGACCACCACTCTTGTTTTATTCACTGTTGTTGATTCCTTTTGGCATTCGGTATTTATTAAAAAAGCCCAAAAATTGGATAAGGGATATTATCGTGCTGATGATTCCATATATTTTGGTTGGAAGTGGGTTAGCGGTCTATAATTATCTGCGGTTTGACAGTATTTTGGAATTTGGGCAAACCTACCAGCTTACGGCGCAAGATCAGCTTCACAATACGCATACAATCTATGAAATTCCAGTGCTTCTATGGCTTGGACTTTTTCAGCCATTGCAGTTTTATGCAGTTTTTCCATTTGTATCATCGGGAAACCCAGTCAATAATTATGCGGGAAATTTTTTTGTTGGAAGTGGATTAACACCTTTGTTAAGCCAAGTGCCGTTGTTGTGGATATTGTTTATGCCGTTTGCATGGAAAAAGTGGTTTGGTAAATACGCGTTATTTTCAAAAATTACGTTGCTGTTTATTACAATAACGGGTGCTATTGTAATGCTTTTTGAATTTTTAAATGCGGGAGTAGAATGGCGGTATACAGCGGAGATTGCACCTTTATTATGTATTGTGGCAGTTTTGTTGGTTGGAAATACGATTCGAACAACGACACAGGAAACGGCATCAGTAATAATGTCATTTATGTATATACTTGCCGTGTATACCTTTGCAGTATCTTTTTTAAGAGGAATATCAGGTACATTCGGCTATATGCTGAAATATCATCCGGAGTTTTATTATGCGATAGAGCGGACATTTTGTTTTTGGAAATAAATAATGGATAATAGAATGATAACAAAATTAATTCATAAATTTTTAACTTGATACTTGCTGTGTTTTTGTGTAAGATATATCTATGTGCTTTGAAAGAATGGAGGATGAAAATGAATTTATTAGTAACAGCTTCTGGTGATGCGGAAGCAATGGCAGCGGCGCAAGCAGGAAGTCCGTTTATTTTAATTGCCTATATTTTAATCTTTGGCGTCATTATGTACTTTATGATTTACCGTCCGCAGAAGAAAGAGCAAAAGAGAAAATCTGCAATGATGAGTTCGATCGAGGTGGGGGACAGTGTGCTGACGACAAGCGGTTTTTATGGGATTGTTATTGATATTACGGATGAAGATGTGATTGTGGAGTTTGGAAATAACAAAAATTGCCGGATTCCTATGAAAAAAGCAGCAATTGAACAGGTCGAGAAGCCTGAAGGCTATGAAAAACAGTGATCGGGGACTGTCGCCAATAGAGCAGCAATTCATCAAAAAGAGTTGCGGCTCTATTGTGCGACAATTTTTTTATGTATTCTGTTGAAATTTTTGATTGAATGTAATATTATAAAAGATGTGTATTAGTAGCAGTTGAATAGAACACAGATTTGATATTGATACATTAATATAGAAAAGGAGCGTTTGCGAGATGAATTTGAATATTGTATGTATTCCAGGCGATGGGATTGGGCCAGAGATTGTTGCGGAAGCAAAAAAAGTTTTACATAAAGTTGCCCAAAAGTATGGTCATACCATTTCATTTCAAGATATTTTAATGGGGGGAGCTTCCATAGATGCTTGTGGGGAACCGCTTACGGATAAGGCGATTGCTACCGCAAAGGCGGCTGATGCCGTGTTAATGGGATCAATTGGCGGAAATACTTCTACGTCACCATGGTATAAACTGCCGCCTAATTTAAGACCAGAAGCAGGGCTTCTAAAGTTAAGGAAAGAATTGAATTTATTTGCAAACCTTAGACCTGCCTATCTTTATGAAGAATTAAAAGCTGCCTGCCCGCTGCGAGAAGATATTATCGGCGGTGGTTTTGATATGATGATTATGCGAGAACTTACTGGGGGGCTTTATTTTGGAGAGCGCAGTACCAAAGAGGTTGATGGTGTGCTGACAGCAGTGGATACTCTTACATATACAGAGAATGAAATCCGGCGGATTGCAATAAAAGGCTTTGAGATTGCAATGAAGCGGCGCAAAAAAGTAACCAGTGTGGATAAAGCGAATGTGCTTGATTCTTCCAGATTGTGGAGAAAAGTAGTAGAGGAAGTTGCAAAGGATTATCCACAAGTGACATTGGAGCATATGTTGGTTGATAACTGTGCAATGCAGCTTGTAAAAGATCCTAAGCAGTTTGATGTTATTTTAACAGAAAATATGTTCGGAGATATTTTATCGGACGAGGCAAGTATGGTAACGGGATCGATAGGTATGCTTTCGTCTGCGAGTTTAAATGATACAAAATTTGGTCTGTATGAGCCAAGTGGCGGTTCTGCGCCAGATATTGCGGGGCAGGGAATTGCAAATCCCATTGCAACAATATTAAGTGCGGCAATGTTGCTGCGTTATTCTTTTGATTTGGACGAGGAAGCTTCAGCAATAGAAGCAGCAGTTCAAAAAGTTTTGAAAGAGGGCTACCGCACCATTGATATTATGCCGCAGGAGCAGGATAAACGCAGTACTGTAGAACAAGTGGGAACAGTACGTATGGGAGATTTAATTGCAGAACGAATTTTATAGAATTGATTGATACGCGTGTAGAGCGCGCAGGGGGAATTAAGATGAGAAGTGATAATGTAAAAAAGGGGATGCAGCAGGCACCTCACAGAAGTTTGTTTAATGCGTTGGGATTTACAGAGGAAGAGATGCAAAAGCCAATGGTTGGCATAGTCAGCTCTTATAATGAAATTGTGCCAGGACATATGAATTTGGATAAAATTGTAAATGCTGTAAAATTAGGCGTAGCCGAGGCAGGTGGTGTTCCGGTAGTGTTTCCGGCAATTGCAGTTTGTGATGGCATTGCAATGGGACATATTGGTATGAAGTATTCTCTTGTAACAAGGGATTTAATTGCAGATTCCACAGAATGTATGGCGTTGGCGCATCAATTTGATGCCCTTGTAATGGTTCCCAATTGTGATAAAAATGTACCGGGACTTTTAATGGCTGCTGCACGTATTAATGTTCCTACTGTATTTGTTTCGGGTGGCCCAATGCTTGCAGGTAAAGTAAAGGGACAGAAGCGCAGTCTTTCTTCTATGTTTGAGGCGGTTGGTTCTTATGCTGCCGGCACTATGACAGAGGAAGAGGTAAATGAGTTTGAGCATAAGGCTTGTCCTACTTGTGGTTCTTGCTCTGGAATGTATACAGCAAACTCTATGAACTGCCTAACGGAAGCACTTGGTATGGGATTACAGGGCAACGGAACGATTCCAGCAGTCTATTCGGAGCGGATTAAGCTTGCAAAACACGCAGGAATGGCTGTTATGGAGCTGCTTAAAAAAGATATCCGTCCACGGGATATTATGACAAAAGATGCAATTTTAAATGCGCTGACAGTTGATATGGCTTTGGGATGTTCAACAAATTCTATGCTGCATCTTCCGGCAATTGCGCATGAGATTGGTTTTGATTTTGATATCGCTTTTGCAAACGAAATTAGCGCAAAGACACCAAATCTTTGTCATTTGGCACCCGCAGGGCCTACGTATATGGAAGACTTAAACGAAGCAGGTGGTGTGTATGCTGTAATGAATGAGTTAACAGAATTAGGCTTAATTCATAAAGACTGTATGACGGTAACTGGTAAGACTATCGGTGAAAATATTCAAGGAGTAGTCAATAAGGATAAAGAAGTTATCCGTCCACTGGATAATCCATACAGCACGACAGGAGGACTTGCCGTGTTAAAAGGAAACCTTGCGCCAGATGGCAGTGTGGTAAAACGTTCTGCGGTGGTTCCAGAAATGATGGTGCATGAAGGCCCTGCAAGGGTATTTGAATGTGAAGAAGATGCAATTGAAGCAATTAAAGGCGGAAAAATTGTTGCAGGCGATGTGGTAGTAATCCGCTATGAAGGGCCCAAAGGCGGTCCTGGGATGCGTGAAATGCTTAACCCGACTTCTGCAATTGCAGGCATGGGACTTGGTTCTTCAGTGGCATTGATAACGGATGGACGCTTTTCAGGGGCTTCCCGCGGTGCGTCAATTGGGCATGTATCCCCAGAGGCAGCAGTATGCGGCCCGATTGCATTAGTTGAGGAAGGCGATATTATTTCGATTAATATTCCAGAATGCACGTTAAATGTTAAGGTTTCTGACGAGGAACTCGCAAAGCGCCGTGATCAGTGGCAGCCAAGAGAGCCGCAGGTAACAACCGGATACCTTGCAAGATACCGCGAAATGGTAACAAGTGGGAATAGAGGAGCGATTATTGAATATCCGCATAAATAAATGGAGGAAAAATATGCAGTTAACAGGTTCACAGATTGTTATAGAATGTTTAAAAGAGCAGGGGGTTGACACAGTTTTTGGTTATCCAGGCGGTTCGATTTTAAATATTTATGATGAATTATATAAACACAGTGATGAAATTACCCATATCTTAACTTCACATGAGCAAGGTGCATCTCACGCAGCCGATGGCTATGCACGTGCAACCGGAAAAGTCGGCGTATGTTTTGCAACAAGTGGGCCGGGTGCAACGAATTTAGTAACAGGAATTGCAACGGCATATATGGATTCAGTGCCTCTTGTCGCAATTACGGCGAATGTGACATTGCCACTACTTGGCAAGGACAGTTTTCAGGAGGTAGATATTGCCGGCGTAACAATGCCAATTACAAAACATGGGTATATTGTTAAGGATGTAACAAAACTTGCATCTACATTGCGTATGGCATTTAAAATAGCAAAATCGGGCAGACCAGGGCCTGTACTGGTAGATATCACAAAAGATGTTACTGCCAATCAATGCGAGTATACACCTGAAAAACCGGAACCTGCAGAAGTGAATAATGCCTATACAGATGAAGATATTCAAGTTGCGCTTGACCTGATTCAGAATGCCGAAAAACCATATATTTATCTTGGTGGTGGTGCGATTCTTTCAGGCGCTTCACGAGAAGTGAAAGAATTTTCTGAGAAAATCCAAGCGCCAGTGTGTGATACATTAATGGCAAAGGGTGCATTTGACGGCAAGGCAGAACTCTATACAGGCATGATTGGTATGCACGGCACAAAGACTTCAAATTTCGGCGTCAGTCAGTGCGATTTATTGATTGCTTTAGGGGCACGTTTTTCTGATAGAGTGGTTGGCAATCCTAAGAAATTTGCTGAGAATGCAAAAATTTTACATATTGATATTGATGCGGCAGAAGTGAATAAAAATATTCGGACAGATGCAGCGATTATTGGTGATTTAAAAACCGTTCTCAAGGAATTAAACAGCAAACTAACACAACAGAGTCATCCAGAATGGGTTGCCGAGATAAAAGTGTTAAAAGAAAAATATCCATTGAAATATGAATCAGATAAATTAACTTGCCCATATGTTATTGAGGAATTAGATCGGATAACGGAAGGAAAAGCAATTGTTTCAACTGATGTAGGACAGCATCAAATGTGGGCAGCACAGTATTATAGGTATACAGAACCCCGTACTTTCTTAACTTCGGGAGGTCTTGGTACAATGGGATATGGTCTTGGAGCATGTATCGGTGCAAAGGTTGGAAGACCAGATAAAATATGTGTGAATATTGCAGGTGACGGGTGTTTTCGGATGAATTTGAATGAGTTGGCAACTGCAAGCCGCTATAATATTCCAATTATCCAGATTGTGATAAACAATCATGTTTTGGGTATGGTGCGCCAGTGGCAGACTTTATTTTATGGTAAACGGTATTCACAGACCATTCTTACGGATAAGGTCGATTTTGTAAAGGTTTCAGAGGGTTTAGGCTGTGAGGCAATCCGGATTACCAAGCGTGAGGAGGTTGCGCCTGCGATTGAGAAAGCCATTGCATTAAAGAAACCAGTAGTAATTGAATGCGTGATTGAAGAAGATGATAAAGTTTTCCCTATGGTTCCAGCAGGAGCGGCAATTAGCGATGCTTTTGATGCAGAAGACTTAGAAAATCGTCAGCTTTCGTAAAGCAATGAAAGTAAAATGATAATAAAATGAAAAAATACTTAAAAATGTTTTTGGGTGCTGTTGGTATTGTAGTAATACTCGTTCTGGGCTCGGTAATATTTTTAAGCGGACAATATTATCGAGAAACGTTCTGTATGGGCGTATGGATCAATGGCAGTTATTGTACTGGCATGACCCCAGAACAGATAGCACAGCAATTGAATGCAACATATCACGGTGAAATGGAAACCATTTCCGTGCAGGATATTTCTGGTGAAGTGCATATTCTATCATTGGAAGAATATGGTGTTTCTATAGATTTTGCTCCTGTGGTTGAAGCAATTTTTCAAAAAAATCATGGATACTGGTGGCTAGGACATATAGGAAAGCCACAGCGATACCATATAAAACCGGAATACTGCTATAATACAGAGGAAATGAAGGCAAAACTTGCACAAGCGGATTGGTTAAATCAAAATTTATATCATCCTGAAAATACAGTATCCATTGTTAAAAGTGCGGAGGCTGGCTATATTCTTGTTGATGAAACACAGGATTTGTTATTAAAAGATCAGGCAATACAGGTGATATGTGATGGAATTTCCAATCAATTAACACAAATAAATTTGGCTTCGCCAGAAAATAAGGTGCTTTGTTATCAATCTGTTGCATACACTGATGAAATGAAAGAGTTACTTGCAAAGTGGCAAGGGATTCAAGCGTTTCAGGATTTTCATATGGTGTATCAGTTTGGCGATAAGCAGGAAATTATTGATGAAAATATTGTTGCAGAATGGATGACATTAGACGAGAATGGTGCAATTCTTTTTGATGAAAATGATGTTCCACTGTTGGATAAAACGATGATTCAAGAATATATTGCTTATCTTTGTGCCACTTATGATACGGTAGGTACAGAGCGGAATTTTCAGACAACGAGGGGCGATATTGTTACGGTATCCAGCAGCGGATATGGCAATCAGCTTGATGCAAAAGCAGAGTATGCGTTTTTGTTAAATGCATTCCAAAACAAAGAAAGCGGCGTTCGGACACCGATATATTTGTCGGAAGCGAAAGAAAAGGGGCTGGATGATATTGGTGATACCTATATAGAAGTCGATATGGGCAGCCAGCAGATGTATTATTATCAGGACGGACAAAAAAAGATTGAAACGCCGATTGTTACAGGAAATCTTTCACGCCGATGGGGTACGCCAGCGAAGGTGTGTTCGGTATATTTTAAACAGAGAAACCGTGTACTGCGTGGCGCTAATTATGCGACACCTGTAAAATATTGGATGGCAGTTGATGGACATATCGGCATTCATGATGCAACATGGCGTAAGGAGTTTGGCGGAGAGATATATAAGACAGATGGTTCCCACGGCTGCATTAATACGCCGCTTGAAATTATGACAGAACTTTATGAAATCGTGGAAGAAGGTACGCCGGTTATTATGTTTTATTAAATATAGTAAACGGTAAAAGTATTTGCTGATTACTATATTTGATGCATACGACCGCATAAGGAATTTAGTCGCTTTGCGGCATGCAGTCGGCATATGAAATATTCAACATTTTATGTTGTTTATAACTATATATTTTAGAATCAGGAGGAGTAAAAATTGTCAAGAGTGTACAACTTTTCAGCAGGTCCCGCAGTTTTACCTGAAGAAGTTCTTAAAGAAGCTGCAGATGAGATGTTAGATTATAAAGGAACTGGTATGTCGGTTATGGAGATGAGCCATCGTTCCAAAGCTTTTGAAACCATTATAAATGAAGCAGAGGCAGATTTAAGGGAGCTTATGAATATCCCTGACAATTACAAAGTGCTGTTTTTACAGGGTGGTGCCAGTCAGCAGTTTGCAATGATTCCTATGAATCTTATGAAAAATGGAGTTGCAGATTATATTGTTACTGGACAATGGGCAAAAAAGGCTTATCAGGAAGCCAGCCTATATGGTAAGGCAAATAAAATTGCTTCTAGTGAAGACAAAACATTTTCCTATATACCAGATTGTTCTGATTTGCCGATTTCAGAAGATGCAGATTATGTTTATATTTGCGAGAACAATACAATTTATGGAACAAAATTTAAGACATTACCGAATACGAAGGGAAAAACATTGGTAGCAGATGTATCCTCTTGCTTTCTTTCTGAGCCGGTTGATGTAACAAAATATGGTGTAATTTATGGTGGTGTGCAGAAAAATATTGGGCCAGCAGGTGTAGTTATTGTTATTATTCGAGAAGATTTAATTACAGAGGATGTTTTAGCAGGAACGCCAACGATGCTGAAATATAAGACACATGCAGATAACGGCTCTTTGTATAATACACCGCCTGCTTACGGCATTTATATCTGTGGAAAAGTATTTAAGTGGATAAAGAAAATGGGTGGATTGACCAAAATGAAGGAAATCAATGAGAAAAAGGCAAAGATTCTCTATGATTTCTTGGATGAAAGTAAATTGTTTAAAGGAACTGTCCGCAAGGAAGACCGTTCGCTTATGAACGTGCCTTTTGTAACGGGCAGCGAGGAACTTGATGCAAAATTTGTCAAGGAAGCAAAAGAAGCTGGTTTCGAGAACTTAAAAGGACATAGAACCGTCGGCGGTATGCGTGCAAGTATCTATAATGCTATGCCAATTGAGGGTGTGGAGGCGCTTGTGGCGTTTATGAAAAAATTTGAGGAGGCAAATGTATAATGTATCAATATCATTGCTTAAATCCTATTTCAAATATAGGGTTATCAAGATTTACCGAAAATTATCAAAAAACAGAGGAGATAAAAAATGCAGATGGTGTGCTTGTTAGAAGTGCGGCGATGCATGATATAGAATTGCCGGAAAATCTTTTGGCAGTAGCAAGAGCTGGTGCAGGGGTAAATAATATTCCACTTGATAAATGTGCAGAACATGGAATCGTCGTATTTAATACACCAGGTGCAAATGCAAATGGTGTTAAGGAACTTGTAATTGCGGGTATGCTGCTTGCTTCCAGAGATATTGTAGGCGGTATTGAATGGGTAAAAGCCAACAAAGATGTGGAAACAATTGCAAAAGATGCAGAAAAAGAGAAGAAGAACTTTGCAGGAACAGAAATTGCAGGTAAAAAACTTGGTATTATCGGTGTCGGTGCAATTGGTGTAAAAGTTGCCAATACTGCTGTAAACCTTGGAATGGAAGTTTATGGCTATGATCCATATCTTTCGGTTGATGTGGCATTAAGCTTAAGCCGTGAGGTAAAGCATGTTGTAAATATTGATGAAATATATGCAAACTGTGATTTTATTACAATTCATGTGCCATTGATGGACAGCACAAAGGGTATGATTAACGCAGAAGCGATTGGCAAAATGAAGGATGGCGTAATTGTATTGAATTTTGCAAGAGATTTGCTTGTTGCAGAGAATGATATGCTTGCGGCACTGGATTCTGGTAAAGTGAGAAAGTATGTATCTGATTTTGCAAATCCTACAACAGCAGGACATAATGGATGTATTGTAATTCCACACCTTGGTGCGTCGACAGAGGAATCAGAGGATAACTGCGCTGTAATGGCAGTGGATGAATTAAAAGATTATCTGGAAAATGGTAATATTCGAAACAGTGTGAACTATCCTGCATGCGATATGGGTACATGTGGTAATATGGGAAGAATTGCAATTCTTCATAAGAACATTGCAAATATGATTACACAGTTTACTGCTGCATTTGGTGAAGCTGGTATTAACATCAGTGATATGACAAATAAATCCAGAGGGGAGTATGCATATACCTTAATGGATATTGAACAGACCGCAGATAATAAGATTATTGAGCGTCTTAAAGGCATTCCTGGTGTATTTCGTGTAAGAGTAGTGAAATAATCAATAGTTTACAAATATTATAGGCAGTGGAAGGGGTAAGTGTTATTATTTTGCATATCCCCTGTTCCGCTGCCTTGCTTTGTTACAAAATACAGGTATTTCATTCATTAAAATGAACGAAAACTGTTCCTAGGCATCATGGATATCTCCATATTTTGTCATATTTCCAATAGTATTTTGGAATTTCGTTTCTTTGGAAACCGTTAATTCGCTTGCTAAATCCATATATTTAATAAAAATCTCTTCTAAGGATACGCCTTTTTCCTTTGCGATTTCCTCCATAATTGGTCGAAGTTTTTCCAATTGAAAAGAAACGCGGGTCTTTTGTGGGTCAAAATCCTTTAAAACGCGGTCTGCGTACTCATTAATACGATCAAGAATGACTTTATCCTCTGAACTCATAATACAACTTCCTTTCTATAAGAATTTTCTTAGGAACGAGTATAATCCGCGCTAAATAACCTTATGTTTCGCTTGCCTATTTTCCTGATAGCACTACTCCACAAGCCTCAGCGTAGCCACTGCTACGCCTTCGTTTGTGAAGCAGCACTTTCAGAAAAATATTCTGCGCCAAACATTAAGGTATTTAGCGTGGATTATATTAGTACACCGTGTTTAGGATTAAGAAAACGGTGTACTAGATAGTTCCTTTTTGATGATATTTACTGTTTTATTTTACCACCATCCTTATAACTTGTCAAAAGTGTGTAAAAATAGTTATAGTTTACCAAGGTCAAATGATAACAAAAATATTATCTTTTTTGACAAAGTTCTTTTCATTATCAATACAATCTGTTAAAATGAAATGCAGTGAAATCCAAAAATATACTGAAACGAGGAGGACTTACATATGGCAACAATCAAGCCATTTCGGGCGTACAGACCAAAGAAAGGACTGGAGGCGCAGATAGCAGCGCTTCCATATGATGTATATAATAGAGAGGAAGCATGTACTGTAGTAAAAGGAAAGCCTTTGTCTTTTCTGAATATTGACAGAGCAGAAACGCAGTTTGATGCTTCTGTGGGGACATATGATGATGTTGTGTATCAAAAAGCGCATGATTTGCTATGGGAAATGATTGGGCGAGGGGATTTTGTTCAAGAAGAAAAACCAGTCTATTATCTTTATGAGCTTACTATGAATGGTCGTGTGCAAACAGGAATTGTAGCATGTGCCAGCGTGGAGGATTATCAAAACCAGATAATTAAAAAACATGAAAATACACGTGCAGATAAGGAACTGGATCGTATTCGTCATGTCGAAACCTGTAAGGCGCAGACAGGGCCGATTTTTTTGGCATATCGAGCAAATAATATTTTGCGCGAAATTATTCTACGAACCAAAAATGGGGAAGCACTCTACGATTTTACCACGGAGGATGGAATACGGCATTGTGTATGGGTGATAGATAATGACAGTGACATTGCAGCGATTCAAAATACATTTGCACAAATTGGGCAGATTTATATTGCTGACGGTCATCACCGTTGTGCTTCGGCAGTAAAAGTAGGATTACGCAGACGTGAGCAGAATCCAGCATATACAGGAGCGGAAGAATTTAATTATTTTTTGTCTGTTCTCTTTGCGGATGAGGAACTTATGATAATGGATTACAATCGTGTTGTGAAAGATTTAAACAATTTATCGAAAGCAGCATTTTTAGAAGGTATTGAGAAAGTATTTGATATTGTTGAAAAAGGGGAAAAGTGTAGAAAACCAGCTAAGAAGGGACAAGTTGCAATGTTCTTTGACAGCATATGGTATTTACTAGATGTAAAAGAAGCTTATCAGAGTGATGATCCAGTGGAAGGATTGGATGTGGCTGTTTTGCAGAAGTATATTCTTTCGCCGCTCTTGGGAATTGAAGATCCAAAAACAGATAAACGCATTGATTTTGTCGGTGGAATCCGCGGAATGGAAGAATTAGAACGAAGAGTCAATACGGATGCCAAAGTGGCATTTGCAATGTATCCTACATCTATTGATGAATTATTCCATGTTGCTGACGCAAATATGCTGATGCCGCCAAAATCAACATGGTTTGAGCCAAAACTTAGAAGCGGGCTGTTTATCCATTCTATCTAACCATTTGGTGATTTTGGGTTGTTTTTGTCCGCTTATGCAATAGGGGTTGTGCAGAAATTGGAAAATCTTAGCGTTCGCTAGTATATATTAATAGGAGAGTGAAAGCACCATGTTATTAACAGAATTAGAAGATTTTACAAAAGAATTAAATGAGTTGGAAAAGTTTCTGAATACTTTGCCTGAAAAGGCACTCCGTTTGGGCATTCGCGTGTTATTTGCAGCAATTTTACTTTTTATAGGGTCAAAAGTGATAACGATATTGCGAAAAATCGTGAAAAGATCGTTGGAGCACGCTAAGGCGGAGGTCGGAATTATCCAATTTCTTGATAGTTTAATAAAAGGTGCTTTATATAGTATTTTAGTGCTTATTATTGCAGAAAATTTTGGATTTGATGCTGCAGGTGTGGTGGCACTTTTGGGATCGGCGGGTGTAACGATAGGACTTGCAATGCAGGGAAGTCTAAGCAACCTTGCGGGAGGCGTGCTAATTTTGCTGCTGAAACCATTTCGCGTTGGGGATTTTATTATGGAATCTTCGCAGGGAAATGAGGGTACTGTTTTAGAAATTGGTATTTTTTATACAAAGCTGACGACGATTGATGGAAAAATTATTGTATTACCAAATGGGAATCTTGCGAACAATTCCATTACAAACGCAACGGAATCTGCTATCCGCAGAGTTGACCTTACTGTAGGGATTTCTTATCGAGCGGAAATTGCAACGGCAAAAGCTGTCTTACAAAGTGTTATGGATAATGATTTCGATGTTCTAAAAAATGAGGAAGCATTTGTGTTTGTTAGTGAATTAGGGGACAGCCAAGTAGTTCTTGGAATGCGGTGTTACTGCGAAAATCCGAAATATTGGGAATTGCGTTGGCGCTTATTGGAGCATACAAAATTGGCACTGGATGAAGCTGGTATAGAAATACCTTATCCGCAGGTGTCGGTGCATATGGAATAGTATTGTTATATTGTTTTTTGCAGATTTTGAATAAAAATGTCAAATTTATCACTTTTTTACGCCGTCGTTCATATAATATCTTATAAAATTTTGAAAGGCGGCGGTTCTTATGAGAGCCAGCAGTCATCAGAGTAATGGAAACTCCAATCCATCATTTCTTCGCTTGGATCACATTTATTTTTCTTATTATAGTGCACTGGGTGAAGTGAATGTTCTTGAGGATATCCATTTCCATGTTGAAAATGGTGATTTTGTTGCTTTAGTCGGGCCAAGCGGTTGCGGTAAATCCACAATTTTATCCCTGATTTCAGGTTTGTTGAAACCTGTGAGCGGCTATATCACATTTTATTCAGACAGTTTCGCGCCTCCGCGCATCGGATATATGCTTCAGCATGATCATCTGTTGGAGTGGCGCGATGTATACCACAACATTATGCTAGGATTAGAAATACAAAAAAGAAAAACGCCTGAAAATCTTGCATTGATTGACAGTCTGCTTGAAAAGTACAATCTTTCTAATGTAAAAGAACAGAAGCCATCGGCACTTTCTGGTGGAATGAGGCAAAGAATAGCCTTAATTCGTACATTGGCAATTCGCCCAGATTTATTGCTGCTTGATGAGCCGTTTAGTGCGCTGGATTATCAGACAAGGCTTAATGTTTCCAAAGATGTTCGCAATATTATTAAATCAGAACAAAAGACTGCAATATTGGTAACACATGATATTTCTGAAGCCGTTGCAATGGCAGATACTGTGATCGTGCTTTCTAAGTCACCATGTACCGTAAAAGATTGTATTCCAATCGAATTTGAAAAAAATGGAATACATCGTGACGAAGTACGTAATTCAAAACTTTTTCAGGACTATTTTGACAAGATATGGAGGCAGATGCAGGATGAAAACACCGAGAGTTGAATTAAAAGCGTCCGCAAAGCTTAGCGGTCAGGAAAATTTTATGAGAAGACAGAAATTGCAGAAACTATATATTTTCTGGTGCAGAATCTTGTTGTTTGTAGGATTTATTGCACTGTGGCAGATGGCGGCAGACTTGGGATGGATTGATAAATTTTACTTTAGTTCACCTGCTGCCATAGCAGCATTATTTTGGCATGATATCAAGGATATGTCGTTGCTTAGTCATATTGGCATAACATTGTTGGAATCGGGTGTTAGCTTTTTGCTGATTCTTGTTTTCTCGGTACTGTTTGCAACCTTTTTTTGGTTTTATCCTTCTTTTGGAAAAATGATGGAGCCGTTTCTTATTGTGCTGAATAGTCTGCCGAAATCGGCACTTGCACCATTAATTATTGTTTGGCTTGGCACAGGTTCCCGCACCATTATTTTGTGTGGTATGTCAGTTGGTATCTTTGGTTGTATCCTTAATCTATATCAAGCATTTGCACAGACAGATCCAGAACGCTTAAAATTAATTGAAACACTTGGCGGTACAAAGCTGCAGGCATTTACCAAAGTTGTATTTCCCGGTAATGTACCAACCTTTATTTCGTTGTCGAAGGTCAATATTGGATTGGCGCTTGTAGGGGTAATTATCGGAGAATTTCTCGCCGGTCGGAGAGGATTGGGATATTTGATTATTTATGGCAGTCAGGTATTTAGCTGACACATATTTTGATAAAAGTGAGTATCCAAGAATAATAGAAATAAAGCCACAAAAAAGTGAGTATCCAAGAATAATAGAAATAAAGCCACAAAAAAGTGAGTATCCCAAAATGATAACTAATAGAAATTGAAAGATATTTGTAACAGTTCAGGTAGGTCTGCGCATTTACTGCGCTGACCGTAATAAAATGTAGTGGTTGGAGGTATCCAGCCCATCGCGAAGCGATTTCTAATGGCTGGATACGTAACAGTTCAATGGGTTATCTGAACTGTTACAGATATTTTCGACAACCTATGCCTAAAAAGAATACGATAAAAAAAATACACTTGACAAACAAGTTTAACAGTGATATCTTAATGTAAACGTACTTGGAATATTTATAGTAAACGAAAGTATTTGCCGTTTACTATATCTGATGCACACGACCGTATAAGGAATATAGCTGCTTTGCAGTATGTGGTCGGCGCAAGTAAACGCAAATAAAATTTATGTTTACTATACAATTATAAAGTACGTTTATAATATAACAAAAATATTTTAGGAGAACTGCAAAAATGCAAAATTTACTACATTCAATGAATTATATGTATATGTATTATGGACGTACTTGTCTGTAATTGTTGAACCGATTCGGTGCACAGCAATGACGAGTAGGTCTTTTATGTCTGTGCAAATATCGGAGAATGTAGTTTTTTAAGTTTTAAAATTGCTTGGAATAACCGCAGGGAAAGAAGATGCATCAGACATTACATAGTATATGTTTGGTGCAATTTTTATGCACAGTAAATTATTTGATTTTTGGCGGTTAGAAAGGAGCTATTATGCAGTTATCAAATGGAACAGAGGTTACAGTTAGACGATATCGCGCCGAGGACGCGGAGGAGATTGTCAATTTAATTATTCGGAATTTTAATGAGGTAAACGTAAAGGACTATGGCGAAGAAGCAGTGAAGGCGCTTGTTGCTACCCATACTGTTGAATGGTTTCAAGGTGTTGCAAGCTATGCAAACGTTTATGTTTTTTGTATTGGGCAATTAATAGCTGGCGTTGGGTCAATTTCTAGTTTTTGGGGAAGCCCAACAGAAAGTATTTTGCTTACCATTTTTGTTCTGCCGGAATTGCATGGCAAAGGAATTGGCCGATTTATAATCGAAACGCTGGAAAGAGATGAATTGTTTCTCCGCGCAGAACGCATTGAAATACCAGCGTCAATTACAGCAGTAGAGTTCTATCGGAAACTGGGATATGATTTTAAAGATGGTATTAAAGCATTAGACGAGGAAAATCATTACAGACTGGAAAAATTTAGAAAGAAAGAGAACTAAGATTTTTCAATTAGTGATTGTTGTGAAACAGAATAATAGTTTTAACATTATAAATATTGTTATGTGTGTAATAGCACACAGGAAGGAGAATATATGGAATTAGCAACGTATTTTAGAAGTATTGTAGAACAGGATTTATGTGCCGTCGTTATCTGTAATTTACAGCATGAAATTATTTATATGAATCCAGCTGCAGTTTCAAGGTATGCAAAGTGGGGCGGTGATAAATTAATTGGCAAAAGTCTGTTAGACTGCCATAACACACAGTCGCAGGAACGGATAAGGGAAGTAGTTGGGTGGTTTCAGGAAAGTACAGAGCATAACCGCATTTATACGTTTTATAATGAAAAAGAAAATAAAGATGTGTATATGGTGGCATTGCGTAACTTGTTCGGAGAACTTATTGGATATTACGAAAAACATGAATACCGAAATCGGGAACAAGAAAGAATGTATCACTTTTGATAGTGCAAGAATTTGATAAAACTTTCACAATTTGTTTGTGCCTTAGGAAGGAATGACAAAAAATATGAAATTAACGTTGAATATATCAGATTTGTCCTCACAATATACGGTGCGAAAAATGACTGCCAAGGACGTGGATTGCATTTATGAATTATACATGGAGAATCCAATGTATTTTCGATATTGTCCGCCTTTGGCTACAAAAGAAAGTGTTTTGAAAGATATGAGCGCTTTACCATTGCACAAAACAGAGGAAGATAAATATTATATTGGCTTTTTCAAAGGAACAAAATTAGTTGCTGTTATGGATTTGATTTTTCATTATCCAGATAAGCAGACCGTATTTATTGGATTGTTTATGGTGTCGGGTACAGAACAGGGGAAAGGGGTAGGTTCTGAGATTATTAATGAATGTTGTGATTATTTTCTAAGTCAGCAGTATTGTTTTATTCGTTTAGGATATGCAAAAGGCAATCCACAGAGTGAAGCTTTTTGGAAGAAAAATGGATTTGAAAAAGTTGGTTTAGAGATTGATAATGAAAATTATACTGTAGTTGTAATGCAGAAGCAGCTACAGGGATAATCGAATAGCAGTGAAACGAAAGGAGCAGTCGAGAAGTGATGCAGAATGCCTAATAAAATGCTGCTATTAACATTCAGAATGAGGGATTAAAGCAGATAGCATAAAAATATTTCAGTACGGTAGGAACTATCGGAATTAACGCCTGTGGAGATAGTAGGCAAATCAAACAAGTTTGATTTTGAGGTCGATGAAGCAGGAAGCCCATTGTCTAAAGCCAATGGGTAGTTCACGTGCTAGACGATGGGGAAGCGATTGAGGAGGGATTGTGCTTGTTTGATGCTTTTATCCGTGGCGACAAAGTACGTAGAAGCAATGGCGGAACTGGTCTTGGATTGGCGATTTCCAAGGCAATAATGGAGCGGCATTATGGAAGTATTACTTATGTAAGAGTGGGGGAAGAAAATTGTTTCCGGCTAATAGGAGGTAGATAAAATATTGTATGGAAAAACGTAAAATGCAAATATTGGGTAATATTATTTTTGGTATTTTGTGTGTTGGATTATACTATTTAAATCCATATATAGCATGGTATACAATGGAAGGTGATAAGACAGATATTTTAATGGGGGAAATATTCGGGGTTATCCCATTAGGACTGTTTATAATTTCTATTATATATGGTATTATATATAAAAAATTATTGCAGCCGTTATGCATAGCTTATTTACTTGGTTGTCCATCTATATTTTTCCCTTTTATAGGCGGTAATACAATTTGGGAAATAATATTAACTTTGATATATTTGGGGGTATTCATTTTTTTAACAGTTGGCTCTGGAACTCTTTTGGGTATATTTATCCGGTGTAAAGGTCAGTAGACAAGCAGCATAAATAAATGGTGATAGTCAACATCTGTGTCGGTTTACATATTTCTAGTAATTACAAACAGCGAAATACCAGTCTTAGTATGCTGCACCAGCACGATTATTGACTATCACCAAAAGCAATAAATTAATTTTCAGGTAATTTGTCAGTTTTTTATATGTTCTCTTAATGCGACAGACCCAATTAAAATACTTTGTTTATAGGAACTGCACAGAAATATAAAAATTTATTGTGCAGAGTTTAATGTAAAGTCGTCGATTGTGCCCCAGCCTTTTGCGCCGCATTGAATACGGACGCCTACTTTCAGTGTGCCATCTGTAACAGAAATGCCAGAAATTGTGGGTTCCTGCCAGTTTGCGTATCCTTGTGCTGTAAAGGAAGCTGTTTTCTCCTCTCCGTTTACGACTGCGTAAAGTTCCATTTTGGCATCGCTGGAAATATCACCGCCTTGGAAAAAGGCTTTTAAGTCATAAGTTCCATTCTCTAAATCGGTAATTTCCTGTTCAATAGAAAAATTCATATCCGATTCTGACCAAAAGTGAAATGAATAATCACCAGTGTGTGCATCTGCATTTTTTTCCTGAAAATCTGTAGGATTGTTATCTCCTTCATAAGCAACTGTCCACATAGAGGTATCACTATCCTCAAAACTTGCATTTTTTACATAATTTAACTTGTCTACAGTGATATTGCAAGTAACAGCCGTTTCGTCGTCTAAGACTCCGTTTAGTGTATATTTTCCGGCAGTAGAAGTATCAATTGCTTTTACATCATTTTCATTCCATGTGACAGGGGCTGTTTTTGTGACACTTCTGTCATTATAGACGACATTTAATGCATCGGGAAGCGTTACTTCGCCGCCAACATTTAATTCAATATTTGTGACAGGTACAAAGTCGATTGCCAGTTCTGCGTTGGTGCCGTATTTCAGCCATTTAAAAGTATTTAAAGATTCCAGTGGCTTGCCTTGTGCATCAAACAATGCCTGATTGTCCCATGAGCAGCCGCCATAATATTTTCCAGCGTCTTCTGGATCATATGCAGCAGAATAGCTGCTTGCCCAGCCAGAACCAAATTCTTCCCAGATTGGACTGTTATCGCTATTAACATCACCTACAGTAATCCAAGCACCTTCCCAATAAAAAACACCAAGTGCACCTGCTTCATTTGCCGTAGCACATACGTCACGAAGAGCAGTTGCCTGACTTTGTACGGTTGCGGCATAAGCATCGATTAAATCATCTGCGCCGACACTATTTCCAGAACCGTCAGTATCTTCTGCTGTATAGCAGTATGCGGTTTCTGCAATCAGCGTTTCTTTTCCATATTTATCTTGAATATTTGCCATAACTTTTTTTAGGTTGTCAAAGGTTCCATGCCAATATGGATAATAGGAAAGTGCAAAAATATCATAATCTACTTGAAAGCTGGAAAGTTTATACATAATTGAATCCAGCTTCTCGAAATCAGATGCATCCGTGTAATGGAGCGCAACTTTGATATCTTTCCCATATTGAGCAGATAATTCACGAATTGCCTTGCTTCCAGCATTCATAAGCTGCGCAATATTGGGAAGCAGTGTTTCGCCAGCCATACCATTATTCGTTTCGTTTCCAACTTGAATCATACAAACATTCACACCAGCATCCAACATTTGTGTAAGACTATCTTTTGTGAAATCATAAAGAGCAGCAGATTTTTCTTCCATTGTCATGCCTTCCCACGCCTTGGGAACCATCTGTTTTTTGGGGTCTGCCCAGAAGTCCGAATAGTGAAAATCAATACATACTTTCATACCTTGTTCTGTAGCACGTTTTCCCAGTGCGATTGCTGTGGCAACGTCATTATTCCCGCCGCCGTAACCATTGCCGTCTTTATCAAAAGGATCGTTCCATACACGAATACGTGCATAGTTTATACCAGCTTCTGCCATTGTCTGAAAAACATCCTGTTCTTCGCCGGCTGCAGTATAGTATTTTACACCGCTTTTTTCCTCGGCAAGAATAGAAGATACATCCATACCTCTAATAAAATTGTCGGATAATTCAGGGATTGCTTCGATATAAATTCCTGCATCTTCCGCTGCTGTTGGAAGTGGATATAGCGGCGCTTCGCTAGATTCGTTTTCGGCTGGCGTACTATCTTCGTCAACAGCCTGTGATGCAGCAGCTTCCTCAGATGGAGCTGTATCAGATGCATTGTCAATGCTGCCTGCTTGTGTATTTTCTAGTGTTACGGTTTCGGAAACAGGGTTGGAATTATTAGGATTTGCGCCGCAGCCAGTGATGCTTGTGCCTGCAAGTGCAGCGCTAAGCAAAATCCCCAAAGAACGGCGCAGAAGAGGGTTTTGAATTTCTCGTTGTTTCATAAAAATCACACATTCCTTTCATTTTGATTAGGAGCTGTCAAGAAATAACTTTTAAATAGTGTGCAGGAAGTGCTGCTCAAAAATCAGGCGCATAGCGGGCTATGTAACTGATTTTTGAGTAGTGCTATCGGAGAAAAAGACAAGCAATATTAAAAGTTATTTTTGGACAGTTCCTTAGAAACATACTAAATCGTTTCTTAAAAACAAATAGCAATGAAAAATTTTATTTTCAAACTATCTGTAATTTTTGTATTTAGTAATTCAAGTATAACATATATAATGAGAGAAATGCAGTATTTTTGGGGAGAAAAGGGTGCAAAATCAATCAAATTTTTTGTACCATAAATTGTAAATAAATTATAAATAAAGAACAGTTCCTTAATATAAGGCTATGATTGTGATTTTATATGAAAAAAGCTATAAGAGAATATTTCCTATACAATTGGTTCAGAAAGGGGTTGTCGGGAAATAATCCCATTTTCCCGACAACCCTTAGAAAATTAAAAAACCACGGAATCACTATATGCAACTCAAGTTTAACTTATTCCCTTGCATCTGGCAAGCGTTTCCGAAACAGGAAGTTTCCCAATTTCTTGAAATTAAATGGAATCAACGGATATAGGTAGCTTTGACCAGATACCATTTTATTGGTGACAATTGCAGTAAAGAATAATACAATACCAAGAATATAGCCCCAAAATTGAAAAATGGATGTCAATATTAAGTTGATAATACGAAAGAATTTTAATGCATAGCCTAGCTCATAGCCTGGGTGGGTATAGTTGGCAATAGCAACAAATGCCATATACAACATAACTTCGGCGTTAAACCAGCCGCTTTTTACAGAAAATTCTCCTAGTATCAAGCCTGCCATAACGCTTAGTGGAGTGGAGAGCATACTCGGTGTATTGACTGCGGCAAGTCTTAGACCATCAATTGCCAGTTCTAAGATTAGAAACTGCCAAACCAGTGGAACATTGACATCTTCTTTTACCATAATAAAATCAAAGTTGGACGGTATCCAGTCGGGGTTTTGCATAAGCAGCAAAAAGGTAGGGGTAATAAAGTAGGTTAGTATTAAAATAATAAATCGTGAAAGTCTTAAATAAGTACCTGTAACGGGTGGAAAATAAAAATCGTCTGCTTCCTGTATCATATCGAATATACTAATCGGTAAAATCATTGCAGAAGGTGAGTTATCGACCAATATAATAATATTTCCTTCTAGTATTTGTGCAGAAGCGGTGTCAGGGCGTTCCGTATATTTAAACTTTGGAAATGGATTAAACCATTTTGAAGTATATAAGCACTCGGCAAGGCTTTCTTGATTGAGAGTCAATGCATCAACTTTAATATCTTTAATGCGGTCGCGAATTTTTTTTAGAAAATTTTTATCAACACGGCTGTCCATATAACACAATGCAATATCTGTTTTGGAAGCTTTTCCAGCACTAAGAATTTCCATACGCAAATCTGTACTACGAATACGACGGCGTATAAGCGCTGTATTAAATATTAGTGTTTCGACAAAGCCATCTTTCGAACCACGCAGTACTTTGTCTTTACTAGGTTCAGAAACACTTCTTGCTGGATACTGTCTTGCGTCAATGAGGACACACTCATCAAATCCATCAATAAAAATCGCAAATACGCCAGAAAGAATATTTTTAATGATACCATTGAAATCTGTTGATAAGTTTATATCCACACTAGGAAGAATTTTATTTAATTCTGACGCTTTTTGTGGCATATCTGCTGCCTGAATCCCCATTAAATACTGGAAAATTTTCTGCATAAAATCTTCATCACAAAATCCGTTTATAAAATAAAAAACTGCTCTTTTTTCGCCAATTAAAATCTCTCTGCTTACGATATCAAAACTAGCGTCCGCCTGCAGTTCACGATCCATAAATTGCTTATTTTCTTCAAAATTCTGATACATATGCAACCCATGCCTTTCTAAAATTTTTCATTAATATGCTGTACAGCCAAAAGATTTGTCGTACTATATATCATCTGCTCCGGCATAGTATATGGAAGAAATGAAAAATTATGTGAACTTAGCAAGGGTTGCTAAAAAAAATCATTTATTGTTGTGCAAGCCGCACAATTTTTTCCATGTCTGCAATTAATTCTTTTGAGTAGTCTTCAGCTTCCTGATATATCATAGTAGCTTTGGAATAGTCTTGTTCATTGATTGCTTTGATTACTGCTGCACCATAACGATGAAACTTTCGGTGTTTATCGCCAAGGTCATTCCATATTGGAACTACTTCTGGAATGGTAGGGGTCATAGCATAGTAAAAATGTCCAAAACCACATTTGGAGGAATCAAGCTGTAATGGTGTAATATTATGTGTTTTTATCATATTTTTTAAATTGTTAAGCCATGTATGATGTGATGAGATTGCCGTATTCATATATTTTATAAATTCACGGTTTTCCATATGATAAAATGCATCTTTTGTCATATTTCCCATCTTTTTTACGGATTCATCTAATGTTTTTTCAATATCTACCACTGGCTGGACAGCATCCTTTAAGTTCTGCCCAACTTGCCGCATAAAATCAGCACTTTCTTTTAATTGATTCTCCATTTCTGTTGAAGCACTGCTAATTTCTTCACTGACAGCAGCAATAGAACTAATGGATTCGTTCACTTTGGAAACATGTTTCTGACTTGCATTATTTAATTCCCATATATTTTTGATTTTATCATTCATATCGTCTAAGGTGCTGATGGTATCGGCGGCACTCCGAACGCTTTTTTGAGACGCTTTTTTCATATTGTCTACAAAATCACCCATATCTTTTGTCATCTTCTGTGTCTGTTCTGCTAAAGTACGAATTTCGTTCGCGACAACGGCAAATCCTTTTCCGGCTTCTCCGGCCCTAGCAGCTTCAGCAGCGGCATTAAGCGCAAGAAGATTTGTCTGCAAAGAGATAGAATCAATCCCTGCAATTACATCGCTTAGGCGTTTAATTACTTCAAATAAATTATCCATATCTTTCTGCATTTCGCGAGATTGGTTAATTGCTCCGCCAGAAAGTTCTTTAATCGTTGTCAGTTCATTCTGACCAGCTTGAATTTTCTGGTAAACTTCGTCAGTTTCTGAAGAAACTTGGAGGATCGTATTTGTCAATTCTTCATGCTGATTATTAGATTTCCCATTTAAAGAACTTTCATATGCATTTCCGAAAATGGTTTCTGTTGCCTTGATAATATTTTCAGAAATATCCATAATTCTTTCCGTTTGATACTGCATGGTTAAATCAAGAGAACTAATCTGCATTACTGCCTTAATGTTTTTTTCAAAGATATCCGCAAAAGCCTTTCTGCCGTTATTAAGACGCTGGTAAATATTGTACAGCTCCGGCTCTTTTGAATAATCAGCTTCCTTTAACTCTGAAACAGCTTTCATAAGTACCTTTTTTTTGCTTCCGATTGCCATATAAATTAACCTCTTTCTTTCATGAAATAATTATAATGTGCTGCCTTATAGGTATTTGCGATACCAGTTTTTAAATTTGGCGTTATTTTCATTGTACCTTTTTGTGTGCTTTTTTTCAATATATAATTAATAATTTCATTTTAGTCAGCATAAAAT
>VSNQ01000062.1 GCA_009774395.1 Lachnospiraceae bacterium | reverse complement strand
CAAGTAGTTTCGGCGGCAGCGTCATATTTGTATAAGATAAAGGTTGTGGAACAGGCGGCATACGAGATTGGTATTGCGTTTCAAATACAGGATGATATTTTAGATGTAACGAGTTCGCTAGAAGTGCTTGGCAAGCAGGTGGGAAGTGATGAGAAAAATAATAAAACAACATATGTTACTTTAAAAGGGCTGGAAACTGCAAGCACAGAGCAGAAAGAGTTATCGAACCGTGCAATTGAACGGTTGGAGGGATTGCAAAAAGATATCGCAGCACAGAAAAACACCGCATTGCAGGGCGATTTCCTGCTGGCGTTAATCCGTAGTTTGATTACAAGGGTCAAATAAGTGTTGTTATATTTTATGTGTTTTAGGGTTACAGTTCGGCAAGGCTGAACTGTAACGTTTTGGAGATAAATAGGAACTTGGGAGGTGCTTTTTTGCTGCATATTGTGGAAGCAGGATATGATAATTGGCAGTTTATCAATGGGAATCAGGGGGATTTTGGCGAGATGCTGTGTATGCCTTCTTGGGAAGAAATTGCAAATCTAATATCTGCGTTGGACGGTGATCAGCGGACAATGGTAACATTTGGCAATGAATCAGAGGGTTTTTATATGTGTATTGCAGGCGGAGCGGATAACAGATATATTGTATATTTGTCATTTGATGAGGAAGAAGTATTGTACGATTTGCTAAATCCGGAGGCAGAAAATGCTGAAAATATGGTGCGGCTTGTCACTGGTGGTCAGGAGGGACTATATCCAGCAAATTCTTGTGTTACATATCAAATGGCAATGGACGCAGCAGAGTATTTTTATCATTATCAAGAACCAATTCCGCAATTGACTTGGGAAAAGCAGAATTAACAGCCGAAAAGGGAGCGAGGCCTTATGGTATTGGAAACAATTGAACAGGAAAATGATATAAAAAAGGTAGCGCCGGAACAATGGACAGTATTGGCGGAGGAAATCAGGGATTTTTTAATTCATAAAATCAGTGTTACCGGCGGACATTTAGGCTCTAACTTAGGGGCAGTGGAGTTGACAATGGCGCTGCATTTAAGCCTGATGCTTCCCAAGGACAAAATTGTCTGGGATGTAGGGCACCAATCCTATACGCATAAGATTTTAACGGGAAGAAAAGCAGGTTTTGAAAATCTGCGCAAATACGGCGGAATGAGCGGATTTCCTAAGAGAAAGGAAAGCGACTGCGATTGCTTTGACACAGGGCACAGTTCCACTTCGATATCTGCGGGGCTGGGGCTTGTGGAAGCGCGTAATTTAAGAAATGAGGATTATACCATTGTATCAGTAATTGGAGATGGTTCTTTAACTGGCGGCATGGCATATGAAGCACTCAATAACGCTGCGCAGCTAAAGAAGAATTTTATTATTGTGCTAAATGACAACAATATGTCTATTTCTGAAAATGTAGGCGGTATGTCAAAGTATTTAAACAATATTCGTACAACGGAGCGTTATCTGGATATTAAGGAGGGCATTTATAATTCTTTGATGGAATCGCGTCTTGGCGAACCAATTGTCGAGAGCATCCGCCGTGCTAAAAGTTCTGTAAAGCATCTTGTAATCCCAGGGATGTTCTTTGAGGATATGGGATTGACGTATCTCGGGCCGGTGGACGGTCACAATATTCCCGATATGCTGAAAGTTTTCCGTGAGGCGAAGCGCTGCAAGTCTGCGGTGATTGTCCATGTATTGACACAGAAAGGAAAAGGCTTTGCGCCAGCCGAAAAACATCCCGCGCGCTTTCACGGTGCAGAACCGTTTGATATCGAAACGGGCCTTCCGCTAACGCCGAAAACGAAATCCAATTACACGGATGTTTTTTCCACTGTGATGTGTAAGCTTGGTGACAGAGATGAAAATATTGTGGCAATTACAGCGGCAATGCCGGATGGAACAGGATTGAAGCGTTTCCGGAATATGTATCCTGACCGCTTTTTTGATGTGGGCATTGCGGAGGAACACGCGGTAACGTTTGCGGCGGGACTTGCGGCGGGCGGCATGAAACCAGTGGTAGCGATTTATTCGTCGTTTCTACAGAGGGCATACGATCAGATTCTGCATGATGTTTGTATTCAGAATCTTCCTGTCGTATTTGCGATTGACAGGGCGGGGCTTGTTGGCAGCGACGGAGAAACACATCAAGGAATTTTTGATTTATCCTATCTTTCTTCGATTCCCAATATGCATATTTTAGCGCCGAAAAACAAATGGGAACTTTCAGATATGCTGAAATTTGCCATTGCTTTTCAAGGGCCTGTTGCGTTGCGTTATCCCCGCGGTGAAGCGTATGACGGGTTGCGCGAGTGCCGTGAACCAATTGTCTTGGGGAAAGCGGAGTGGATTTATCAGGGAGAGCAGATTGCGCTGGTTGCTGTGGGAAGTATGGTAAAAACAGCATTAACGGTGCGGGAACAATTGATTTGCAAAGGATATGACTGTAGTATTATTAATGCGCGGTTTGTGAAACCGATTGATGCTGAGCTAATCGGCGCAGTCAGCACAAGTCATAAATTAATCGTAACAATGGAAGAAAATGTGGCAAGCGGCGGTTTTGGTGAAAAAGTGCGTGCGTATCTTGACAGTATCCATGCACAAGCCAAACTGTTGTGTATTTCCATACCAGATGAATATGTGGAACATGGCAATGTGGAGATACTCCGCAAGGAGGTAGGAATTGATGCGGATACCATTACCGATAGAATTTTGCGGACAGTAACAGATTGTGGGTAGAATCAGGGGCAGAATTTTGCAGACAGTAACAGATCTTGGGTAGAATCAGGGGCAGAATTTTGCAGATGATTACAGATTGCGGGTAGAATTAGGGGCGAGATTTTGCAGATGATTACAGATAACTGTTAAAATGAGGGTTTGATATGAAAGAACGTTTAGATATATTGTTGGTTCGGCAGGGGCTTGCGGAGTCGAGAGAAAAGGCAAAGGCAGTAATTATGTCCGGCAGTGTCTATGTGAATGGGCAGAAAGAGGACAAGGCAGGCGCAATGTTTGACGAAACAAAAGTAATGCTTGAGGTCAGAGGAAATACGCTGAAATATGTAAGCCGCGGCGGTCTGAAATTGGAAAAAGCGCTGGAACAGTTTCCGATTGCACTTGAAGGAAAAATTTGCATGGATATCGGTGCGTCTACCGGCGGCTTTACAGACTGTATGCTCCAAAATGGTGCGGCAAAGGTTTATGCGATCGATGTAGGGCATGGACAGCTTGCTTGGAAGCTGCGCAATGACATACGGGTTGTCTGTATGGAAAAGACGAATTTCCGATACATAAAAAAAGAAGATATTGCAGACGAACCAGAGTTTGCTTCCGTGGACGTATCGTTTATTTCCTTGGATAAAATCTTAACGCCTGCTTTTGATTTGCTCAAGCCCCAAGCACAAATGGTATGTTTGATTAAACCGCAGTTTGAGGCAGGTCGTGAGAAAGTAGGAAAAAAAGGCGTTGTCAGAGAGCCGTCGATTCATCAAGAAGTGATTGAAACCGTGTTTGCATTTACGTTGGAAAAAGGCTTTGCGATTTTAAATCTGGATTATTCTCCTATCCGTGGGCCGGAGGGAAATATCGAGTATCTTATGCATATCCAAAAAGCAGAAACGGTACCGGCAGATTTTGATGCTAAAAGCGTTGTTGCGGCAGCGTATCTTGACAAGATTACGGAAACTGTGGCAAAGGCGCATAAAGCCTTAGAGCCGTAAGCATAAGCATAGCAAAAGCAAAGCATAAGCAAAGCATAGGCTGAGCAAAGCGTAAGTATAGCATAAGCTAAGCAAAGCATAAGCATAGCATAAGCAAAGCATAAGCAGGGGAATAACGAATATTATGAAAAACTTTTATATCTATACAAACCAGCGGAAAGACGAAAATGGCGATTTTACTAATAAAATTTGCAGTTATCTAACCGATAGGGGCTGTGTCTGCCACGAAACGGTAAACAGCCAAGTGGAAGGTATTATCGTTCTTGGCGGTGATGGTACAATGCTGCGTGCGGCACGGGAATATGTCGGCAGATATATTCCTCTGATTGGCGTGAATCTCGGCACACTCGGCTACTTGGCAGAGGTGGATAAAGAGGAAATAGAGCCAGCTCTGGACAGTCTAATCGCAGACCGTTACGAAGTGGAAACACGCATGATGCTAAATGGTATTCCTGTAATAGCAGGTATCAGCCAGAAACCGCAGACGGCACTCAATGATATTGTGATTAACCGTATAGGCGCACTTCATGTTATAAATTTTAATATTTATGTCAATGACTGCCTGCTTAGTACTTACAGCGCGGACGGTATGATTATTTCAACGCCTACCGGATCAACGGCTTATAACCTTTCAGCAGGCGGCCCGATTGTGGAACCGAAGGCGCGGCTAATCATGATGACTCCTGTCTGCTCTCATGCAATGGTAAATAATAGAACAATCGTTTTGGCAGAGGACGATATTATTGATATTGAAATTGGCACTTATAAACCCGATGAAGCACAGGAAGTCAATGCCAGTTTCGATGGCAGATGTCCAGTAAGTTTAAACGAGGGCGATAAAATCCGTATCATCCGCTCCGATAAAGTAACAAAAATAATGAAGCTGCGAGAAGTCAGCTTTCTGGAAACCTTGCGAGAGAAAATGAGAATGTAGCGCGAGAAGAACTTCTAAAGACGTTTCGCCATAGGACGAAACGCCAAGAAGTTCTAATCTCGCGCAGGAAAAACGCAAGGGCAGCGTTTTTCCGGTTTGTCGAGAGGACTAGTGATGAAGCGCGAGAAGAACTTCCAGAGTTTTTTTGGGAGAGGGTTTTTGGAATGGAATGGGGGATTTTGTGAAAAGGCAGAGGCTTGAGGCAGTGGTGGACTTGATTCATCGGTATGATATTGAAACGCAGGAGGAACTGGCAGCGTATTTGCGAGGGGAAGGTTTTGCGGTGACGCAGGCGACGGTTTCCAGGGATATTCGGGAGTTGAATTTAACGAAGGTTTCGGCTGGGAATGGGCGGCAGAAATATGTAATTCTGCAAAATGATGAAATTAAATTAAGCGATAAATATTTGCGCGTGCTTCGTGACGGGCTGGTTTCTATGAATAAGGCGCAAAATATTTTGGTGTTAAAGACGGTGCAGGGTATGGCAATGGCGGTTGCGGCGGCGATCGATGCTTTGAAATTTCCGGAAATTGTGGGGTGCATTGCAGGGGATGATACCATTATGGCGGCTGTAAAATCCGCAAGGGAAACAGAGATTGTAATAGAGAAAATAGAGGGGATATTAAAAGGGTAAATCTTAAATTTTTAATCGCAGATAGTGTGGCAGCGTTTCGATGCGCACACGAAGAAAGGGGTATGGCTACAAATATGCTAATAAGCTTACACGTAAAAAACTTGGCTTTAATAGAGGAAACAGAGGTGAACTTTAAGGAAGGGCTGAATATATTAAGCGGTGAAACAGGCGCAGGAAAATCTATTTTAATCGGATCCATTAATCTGGCGCTGGGGGCAAGAGCCGATAAAGATATGATACGAAACGGCGCAGAGTATGCGCTTGTAGAACTGGTATTTCAATTATCTGACAGCAGTGTAATAGAAGCTGTTCGGGCACTGGAACTTCCAATAGAGGAGGACGGCGTAATTATAATCCAGAGGAAAATCCAACCTGGCCGCAGTTTGTGCAAAATATGCGGAGAAAATGCAACAACAAAGCAGATAAAGGCGCTGTCTGAACTTTTAATTGATATTCACGGGCAGCATGAACACCAATCGCTTCTATATAAAAAGAATCATTTAGAAATTCTGGACGCTTTTGCAGGCGAGGAATTATCTGTCTTAAAAAACAGTATTCGGGAAAAACATCAACGCTATTCCAAACTTAAAAAAGAACTTGAGGAATTTCACTTGGACGACAGTGCAAAGGCGAAGGAACTTTCTCTTGCAGAGTTTGAATATAATGAAATAGACGAGGCAGGGCTTACAGAGGGCGAGGATGACGAATTAGAAGCATTGTACAAAAAAATGTCAAACAGCAGGCAGATTGTTGAATCTGCTGCCAGAGCCTACCAGCTTACTGGAAATGGCGATCAGACGGCAGCAGATGCTGTTGGTCATGCGGTGCGGGATTTGCGCGCAATTGAGAACTATGATGAAAAGGCAAAACAGCTTGCAGATGAACTGGATAATATCGACGCTTTGTTAAGCGATTTTAACAGAGAAATTGCAGAATATATGTCGGATATGGAGTTTGACGGCGATACATTTGTCCAGACAGAAGAGCGCCTCAATTTAATCAATCGTTTAAAGTTAAAGTACGGCGGGAGCATTACGCAGGTACTTGTATACCAGCAGCAGCTTTCTGACAAAATTGAACGCTTGCAAAATGCGGATGCGTATAAAGCGCAGCTTGAAACGAAATTGGAAAAAGTGCTTGCAGAGCTTAAAACTGTATGTGCCAAAGCGTCAAAAATCAGGAAAGCGGAAGCGAAAAAACTTTCCGCAGATATGGTAGATGCGCTGACAGACTTGAATTTCCTAAAAGTAAAGTTTGAAATCCAAGTCCGCGAGAAGGAAGAAATTGCGGCAAACGGTTTTGATGACGTGGAATTTATGATATCTACCAATCCCGGCGAGCCAATGAAAAGTTTAGGAAGCGTGGCAAGCGGCGGTGAACTTTCCAGAATTATGCTGGCAATTAAAACGGTGCTGGCGTCACGCGATAGAATCCCAACGATGATTTTTGATGAAATTGACACAGGAATTAGTGGTAAGACAGCATGGAAAGTATCAGAAAAACTTGGTGCACTTTCCAGAAGCCATCAGATTCTATGCATAACACATTTGCCACAGATTGCAGCAATGGCAGATGCAAATTATCGGATTGCGAAGCAGGCATTGGGCAATAAAACCGTGACCAGTATTGCGCAGATAGAGGAATCCGAAGTGATCGAGGAACTTGCGCGGATGCTTGGCGGTGAGGATATCACAGACACCGTGCGTGGAAATGCAAAAGAATTAATTGATACAGCGAGAAATAAAAAGAAATTGTATGAAAACAGTTGATTTACAAAAATATATATTGAAAATTTATATGAATTTCATGTATAATAAAAGATAGAAATTGCCCATTTTTAGACTTTTTTAGCAAAGTTTGGGGTGCGTAAAGAAATTTTAAGCAGACAAAAAGCATTCGCTAAGAATTTTAAAATTACACACTACAGTTTGTTTAAAAATGTGGATAAGAACAGTATTGGGGAAACGTGCTTCGTCAGATTTTTATAGTACTATCAAAAGGTAATACTATTTGTCTGATTTGGTCGATATTGTTTAACATTTCTAGTACGTCAGTTCCTTAGGAATTGTAGGAAAATAAGTGCTCAGATTGCGCAGGATATTTCTTCAAGATTGTAGGAGAAAAAACGTAGGCGTAGCGGGCTACGGTGAGGCTTTTTCTCCTGCAAGATTGGAGAAATAGACAAGCAAGATGTGTCACTTATTTTTCTATAGTTCCTTAGTGTATGAGAAATTAGGAAATGGAGTACCAGGAAAGTGCATATGCTACAGAATTATAAAAATTACGGAAAGGCGAGAGGGTGAACATGGAATTAAAAGATTTTATGGATTTAAGCAAATTACAGAAGATACAAGATGACTTTTCCAATGCGACAGGACTTGCAGCAATTGCAGTTGGAAAACATGGTGAATATCTGACGGAAGGAAGCAACTTTACAGATTTTTGTATGAAATATACGCGTGGTTCATCCGAAGGGAATAGACGCTGCGTAAAATGTGACAATGAATGCAGTGGAACTTATTTCTGCCATGCAGGATTAATGGACTTTTCTATTGACATTATTATTAATGATGAAAAATTGGGATCGATTATCGGTGGGCAGGTGCTTCCCGCAGAACCAGATGAGGAAAAATTTCGGCAAACTGCACAGGAGCTTGGAATCGACCCAGACAAATACATACAGGCGCTCCACAAAGTGCCAGTTAGCTCAGAGAAAAGAATCCGCGCAGCATCAAATCTTTTAGGCATAGTTGTAAATCAGCTTGTCAATCTCGAATACTTTAAGTACAACAACGCAGGCAGGCTGGAATCCGTGAGGGAAAATGTTAAGAAATCCGGTGAACTTGTTGAACAGATCAACGAGAATACAGGCCACTTAAAAGGAATCGCAAAGAAACAGACAATCCTCTCCCTAAATGCTACCATAGAAGCAGCAAGGAGCGGAGAAGCAGGCGTTGGATTTGCAGTTGTGGCAAAAAGTATGCAGGAATTATCCAGCCAATCCTCTGGTATTTATAATGATATTGAGAAATCCGTATCAGAGATTACGGCACTGATTAATATGATTACTTCACTATTTCATGATATGGATTAAAAGGGAACGGTTTGTGTAAAAATATTTTGAAGAAATTTTATGACATGGACAGATGAGTGTCCATGTCATTTGTTAACAGCTTCTTAGCAAAAAGTGTAAATCAGCTATCGTTTAAAGGTGGCATGATGATCACACAAAAATCTTACAACACATCGGTGTAGTAGATTTTATCCATACTGTTCGCGGGTGGCATGATGATCACACAAAAATCTTACAACACAAGTCTGCTTGCGGTTTCGTTTACGGCGGTGCTTTTGGCAGTTTTTACAGCAGTACATATTTTTGAGCGGTCATATCGGGAAAATGCTAGGGAGGACGGTATCGGACTGGCACTATCAAAGGAAATAATCGAACTTCAAAACGGAACCGCAGGCAGTAGGGAATCGCACAGAGGGCAGCGGATATTTTGAAGTTCGTTTTACCATAATTGATTTTGGGTTGTTCCTTAATAAAAGAACGATACCATTTATCTTCCTGCTTTATAATTGTAAATAGGTTTTAAAATGTTTTTTACTGCTACTGTATCTGAGAGCACTTCCATAATATCTTCTATTTGGCGGTAGGCAAATGGTGCTTCGTCCAGCGTATCTTTGCCGATGCAGGAAGAATAAATTCCTTTCATTTCCTCTTTAAAATTTGATACAGTGTAGCGTGCTTTTACGTCCTCGCGTTTTAAAATTCTGCCGGAGCCATGCGGGGCAGAGCAGTTCCATTCAGGATTTCCCAGCCCTGTGCCAAGTAGTATCCCATCGCGCATATTGATGGGAATTATGACATGTTCGTCAGTTTTTGCAGAAATTGCGCCTTTGCGCAGGATTGGTTCGGTGTCTGAAAAATCAATATAATTATGGATACATGAGTAAGAATCTATCACTTTCCATTTCATGCCTTTTACCAGTTCATCTAAAATGCAGGCGCGGTTTAGTTCTGCAAATTCCTGTACAATTTGTAAATCATGCAGATATTGTTCCTTTAAACTACCCTCTAAGTAAGTTAACTCATAAGGAATGCGGATTCCTTGCTTTTTTAAAAGATCCTGTCCTTTGCGCAGATAATATTCCGTAACTTCTTTTCCAAGTCGGCGGCTGCCGGAATGAATTACGATGTAAAGATTTCCGCTGTCGTCCTTGTCAGCTTCTATAAAATGGTTTCCGCCGCCCAGCGTGCCAAGGCTTAACAGTGCTTTTACTTCTTGAATCGAAGGATAGCAGTATAGATCGGATAAATCAATTTCACCGAAAAAATGGTGCGCGTCGCTGCGGATAGCAGAACCAGAGGGAACTTTGTTTCGGATAACGGTGTCCAGTTTTTGGTATTCTATTTTGGTTTGCTTTAACTGTGCCAGTGTCATGCCGCAGCCGATATCAATACCAATCAGGTTTGGCATAATGCGGTCGCCTATGGTCATGGTTAAGCCAATCGTGCAGATTAACCCAGGATGTACATCCGGCATAACACGGATTTTGCAGTCCTTTGCTGTTTCATTGTCGCAGAGCATTTGTAACTGCGCAATAGCATAGTCGTCAATTGCAGTTTTTGTGTTATTGGTAGTGAAAATAGTTGCTGAAGCATACGTTCCATTAATTGTTTTCATAAAGTAAGTTCTTCCTTTTCAAAGTATATACTGCACGCCGTAAAGAGGCAATTTTCCTATGTACGGCTGTGTGCATATTGTTATATGTAGGTTACAATTCACACCAACGCCAGATTTTGCACCAATTTACGAACATTCGGTGTGAATTGCAACAATTGATGCACACAAAATGCTAAAGTAAAAAAGCGAAAGCTTTTAGCATTTTGGCGCATAATTCCCACTACTTTGGCGTGGGTGTGAAAAGTAACATATGTAGCGTCAGTCTTTTCGACGATTCATTTAATAAGTTGTGGGCGTTTTGTAATCAATAGTTTCGTGATAGAGTTATTCATTCATAGTATCGCTTTAAGATTTTTTTGTTGTCATATTTTATTTGTACAGTATTAATTTGCGATGCCTGATTATTTGCTGTGTCTATTGTTACATAATAAAAATTGGTTTTTGAATTATCTGCATCTAAATCTTCTCCACTCGATTTTGCACGAGTGACAATAACACAGTTATAATTCCCCTCGGGACTTACCCCCCAATATTCTATATTTGCATACTTCCCTTTGATTCCATTTTGTTTTCTTAAAAAAGAAATTAGTGAATTTGCAAACTTTTCTGGTGATAAATTTATCTGATTTAATGATTTGTTTGTCTTGTCAAGATGAAGCAGTTCTTTTTGGCTTTTTAAATGGATTCCCTTAGCTGCTTTTACAAAATCACAATTGTCTTTAGTGTATATAAAAGGTTCATCCCATTTTTGCAATGTTATGGTGGTATCCCAAAGGATATATCCAAAATAAGATGGTTTTTGTTTCTCATAAATTTGGACAGTCTGAACTAATGGTAGTAAACTGCTGTCTATGTAGTAGGTACCAAAAGAATAGGAAAACGCTGCTGTAATTTCTTTATCTGTGTATAAACTTAATCGTTCCTGTGTGTATTTACCAATTGGTATATCGGCGACGTTATTAGTTGCATCGTAGAGAGGCGGTTTCCAGTCGGTTATCCCTAGAAGCCATAAAATAATATTGAGTTCGTATTGTTGTGCTGTTTCAAGTTGCCGGTTTTTTAGGGTATCGTTTTTATAGATTGGTTTGGGCGGCAATATATAATATTCAAAATTTTGGCTGTTCGCGGTATAAATACAAGGGTTCTCTCCAAAACTATATACAGCAAACTTGCCATTATTTAGTTCATAATAGGGCAGTAAAATTCCAGAACCTACGACACCATTAGGCAATCCAAAGCATTCTACAATTTCTTCATACGTAGTATTGTAATCAAATTGGTAAAAATCTTTTTCAGATAAACTTCGATTATAATAAGTATATTCTGTTTTCAGCCCCCGTACTTTTTTTGCAGTAGTGTTTTGCTTGATAGATTCCTTTGAGCATCGTATCAGATAAATACATAAAGGAATTAGTAATAGTAATAGATATTTATATTTGGGTTTCATGCATTGCACACGTCCTTTGATTTATATTGAAAGTATCTTGTATTAAAAGTATCTTGTATTAAAAGGATCTTGTATTAAAAGGAGCCTGTATTGAAAGTATTTTGTATTAAAAGTATACTATTAAATAATTGATACTGCAAGTAAATACTGATGAACGTTAAGAAATTGTCACACATCAGTTACAATTCACACCCAATGTCATTAACTTAAGCCTTCTGCCCCCTGATCAGCATTAGAAAATGTCTGGCAATTCAGGTTTTTGCACAACCGAATTTCGGTCAGAAATACCTTAAGTTAATGACATTGATTCACACCAACGCCAGATTTTGCACCAATTTACGAACATTCGGTGTGAATTGCAACAATTGATGCACACAAAACGCTAAAGTAAAAAAGCGAAAGCTTTTAGCATTTTGGCGCATAATTCCCACTACTTTGGCGTGGGTGTGAAAAGTAACACATATCAAGCAATGCAAAACCATATACCGTGGCTTGATGTATCTTAATCACAGCGATTATTTTTAAAATCGTAAATTCATTTATTTTTCTAGTATAAAAAAATCCCTCTTTGTGCAAGCTATTATAATGATAATTAAAATATTTACATCAGCAAATAATTGTAAAAAATAACTACAAAACTATAAAATTAATAGGAGGGTTTACAATATGTCAATGGTTTTAAAGGAAGTAAGCGATTTTAGCGTACAGGCATTTCACAAAGATAAGTTTCTGACGGTTACAAAGAAGGATATTGTTGGCAAATGGTCGGTATTTTTCTTTTATCCGGCAGATTTTACATTTGTATGTCCGACGGAGTTAGAGGATTTGCAGAACCAGTATGGCGAGTTTCAGAAGTTAGGATGCGAAATCTATGCAGTTTCAACGGATTCTCACTTTGTGCACAAGGCATGGAAAGATGCTTCTGAACGGATTAAGAAATTGGAATATCCTATGCTTGCAGACCCGACACACGCACTTTGCAATGATTTTGATGTGTTAATTGCGGATGCTGGTCAGGCAGAGCGTGGAACATTTATTGTAAATCCTGAAGGAAAAATCGTTGCATATGAAGTAAGCGCTGGAAATGTTGGACGAAATGCAGAGGAGCTTCTGCGCAAGGTACAGGCATTACAGTTTGTGGCAGCGCACGGCGATGAGGTATGTCCTGCAAAGTGGAAGCCAGGCAGCGAAACACTGAAACCAAGCCTAGATTTAGTCGGTTTATTATAGGGGATAAGAATGGAAACAGAAAACTTATATGATGTGATTATTGTCGGCGGCGGGCCGGCAGGACTTTCCGCAGCGATTTATTTGGGGCGTGCCAGATACCATGTCCTTGTAATGGAAAAAGAGCGGTTTGGCGGTCAGATTACCATTACATCAGAGATTGTTAATTATCCCGGCGTGGAGAAAACAAGCGGTTCAGCGCTTACAGAAAATATGCGTTTGCAGGCGGAAGCATTCGGTGCAGAGTTTGTGCTTGCGGAAGCGGCAGAACTGGAAATGAACCATGAAATCAAAACGATTACAACGACAAAAGGAGAAGTATACCGCACGCTGGGAATGATTTTGGCGTTGGGCGCAAGCCCTAGAAAGCTTGGCTTTATCGGTGAAAATGAGTTTCGCGGGCGTGGTGTTGCTTACTGCGCAACCTGTGACGGCGAATTTTTTACTGGAAAAGAAGTGCTCGTTGTCGGCGGCGGCTTTGCGGCGGTAGAGGAGTCGATGTTTCTTACAAAGTATGCCAAAAAAGTTACAATGCTTGTAATTACGGAGGATTTTACCTGTGCAGCCGGTGTTTCGGCACAGTTAAAAAATTATCCGCAGATCGAAGTGCGGTTTCAGACAGAGTTGTTGGAAGCTGGGGGAAATTCTGTTGTCGAATATGCGAAAATCCGTGATAATACAACCGGCGAAGTGACCGAATATCGCGCTGCAGATGGCAGCACCATTGGGATTTTTGTATTTGTAGGTTATGCGCCGGCAACAGATTTTATAAAAGATAAAATTGTGTTAAATGAGCAGGGATATATTGTAACGGATCAAAACCAGCGTTCCAGCATTGAGGGCGTTTATGCGGCAGGGGATGTGTGCATTAAAAATTTGCGGCAGGTGGTTACAGCAGTTTCTGACGGCGCAACCGCAGCGACTTCAATGGAAAAATATGTTTCGGATTGCAGGGAGCATTTGCGTCTTCCCAAAGCAAACCACCAGCCCAAGCAGGAAAATAATCAAAATGCAGGCAGTCATCACACAGACAAAAACAGTTCGGCAGAAAGCGGTTCGTTTTTAAATCATGAAATGCGCAGCCAGCTTTTAAGTGTTTTTGAGAAATTTGAAAAAAAGATTACAGTAAAAGCTGTTTTAACAGACAGTGGCGCTTCTAGGGAATTGGAGGGGTTTGCACAGGAATTGCAAGGGATTCATGAAAAAATCGCGGTAGAAATCACATATGCAAAGAACAATGCAGACAAAGAGGAGAAGCCGTATCTTGCTATCTGTGATGAAAATGGAAGCAATGGGATTCGCTATTACAGTGTACCGGGAGGACATGAATTTAACTCCTTTATTATTGCACTCTATAATACGGCTGGGCCGGGACAGAAGCTTGGCGGTCAGTTGACAAAGCGCATTAAAGATATTCCGGGCAGACATCTATTACAGGTAATGGCAACGCTTTCTTGTACGAATTGCCCAGAGGTCGTCATGGCGACGCAGAAAATTGCGGCGGAATCAAATCAGATCGACGCTGAAATGTATGATTTATCAAAATTTCCGGAACTTAAGGAGAAATACCAGATAATGGCAGTGCCGTGCCTGATTGTGGATAATGGGGATAAAGTGCTTTTTGGTAAAAAAGGAATCGAGGAGATTGTGGAAGTGCTCGAAGCATCATAACGGGACGGATTACTATGCTATAAGAGAAAAACAGGCAGAATTGCTGCAAAAAGTGCGGCAGTTCTGCTTTATCATTTTATTAATTTTTGCAGAAACAGTGTTGTGTGATATAGAAGAGGTGTGATATAATGGAAACAGGGGTAAAAATTGACACTACCTAAAAAAATTGGGAGGGAAGAACATGGAAGACATGAATAAAAAGGATTTCCGCAATAAGCTAGTGATTGCAGCAGGCACTCTTTTTGTTGTTCTTTGCGTATGGCAGATTGTCGTGCTGAAATTATTGGAAAAAGGCGTAATTAGTACATTAATTGCAATGATACTAATAGAAGCAGGTGTTTTGGTAGCAGCAGGGCTGATCGGTGCGATTATTAAGTTTGCATATGATGTATTCCAGCAAGTAATCAGTGATGTGGGGCAGACTTCAAAGGGCGGCGTTGTTGAGGAAAAGATTCGGAGAATGTCCGAGAGAGATGATGAGATCGGCGCGATGTTTCGCAGCGTACATAATACAGTGACTTCACTTGCCAAGCTTGTTTTAAATATTAGCCAGACATCGGATAGATTAACAGAGATATCCAATAATTTTCGTACGATATTCTCTAATATGACCGCTGCGGTAGAGCAGACCGGCGAAGAAGTTGGTACGATTACAACGAATACGGTTTCGCAGGCAGGGCAGACCAACGATATGAAGGAAAAAATTGATGCGATCAGCGTATCCATTGAAAATATTATTCAAAATGTTGAACTGCTTACAGAGAGTGCTGATTTAATGAAGAAATATAATGGCTCTGTTGAGGAGATTATGAAAGAATTAATCCATATCAGTGAGAAAAGCAGTCAGGCGATTGAAAATGTTCGTAAGCAGACGGATTTGACAAACCAGTCGGCGCAGCAGATCCGTGCAGCGACAGAGATTATTGCAGGCATTTCTAGCCAGACAAACCTTCTTGCGTTGAATGCAAGCATTGAGGCGGCGCGTGCAGGCGAGCATGGTAAAGGCTTTGCGGTGGTGGCGGAGGAAATCCGTGCGCTTGCGGATCAGTCTAAAGAATCTACAGAGCAGATTGGAAAGGTAGTGAAGAATCTTCTTGATAATTCGGATGTAAGCGTGGAAATTACAAAAGAAGTTTCTGAGGCATTTTTAAAGCAAAATAAAAAAATTCAGGATACAGAGGTTATCTTTAATTCCTTAAATCAAGAAATCGGCAAAGTAAACAGTTCAATTCATGTGATTGTCAGCGAAGTGGAGGGGCTGGATACGCACAGGCAGGTGATTGGTAACGGTATTGTCAGTCTGACTGACTGCGCACAGCAGAATGCAGACAGTGCACAGATAACGACAGAAAATATGGAGGAGTTCCGCCAAATTGTCAATGAATGCAACGAAGCAACCGAAAATGTGGTTAAGATATCAGAGGAATTAGTAGGATATATTAAAGAGTTTAGTATGGATTCTATGAAGCAGAAAGTATTGGGATAAGAAAATAACAAGGCTGTGTTTATGGCTGCGTCTATCAGTTTAGATGCAGCCGCATTTTTGGATAGTTTGTTAATTTATACTGCTTAACAGTTAAATTTCCAAGTAACCTGATTACATAACGCCAGCCATATATCTTTAACCAGTTTAGTACGGTCAATTCTGGCGTTATGTAGTATAGCTTATCAATTATAGAAATAATAGAAAGACATATGGGTAAAGGGGAGCACAAATGAGAGGTAAAAGTATTTTTAAACAATTGTTAATGCCGATGATGACGATTGTCTGCGCGCTTGCGGCAGCGCTGGTTGTGGTAATTCTTGTAATTTTTTCTTCCTCATATGAAAAAGATATTTATTCCAAAAATCAAGATATTTCGAAGCTGTTGGCGAGTGAAATTTCCACTTTTATGGACGGAGCGTACAGTATTAATGAGGAATTAGCGGTGAATCCGAATATTTTAACAATGAAAACGGATGTTCAGACCCCGATTTTAGAAAGCTGTGTGGAACGAAATGCGTTTTTGGAACAGATATATATACAAGGAACGGATGGAATGCAGACAGGGCGTTCCGCAGGGGAGCTTGCGGATCGGTCTACTAGATGGTGGTTTGTACAGGCAATGGCAGATCAGCAAGCATTTGTTTCTAAGTCCTATTATTCTGTTGCAACGGGGATGCCGTGTACATCTATTTTCTTTCCGATGTACCGCGAGGGGAAGCTGGTGGGAATTTACGCAGCAGATTTAAAGCTGGACTTTCTGCAAAGTTTGATTGGAGAGTATTCCCATGAGAAAGACGGAAGGATATCCTTTGTTATTGACGGCGAGGGTGCTGTGGTTGCGCATCCTGACCTTGTGCAGATAGAAGAACAATATAATTACAGGGATATGACCAAAACGGTTTCGGTGAAGGATGCTTCAGGGAAAATTGCAACGGACGAGAGTGGAAGCATTATTACAGAAGTGCATCCGCTGGAAGCGTCGAACGATTTTAAAGAAGTAATTGCACAGGTAATGGCAGAGCGCACTGGCAGTGCCAAAATTCAGTATCATGGTGAACAGTATTATGTCAATTATACAAATATTCCGTTAAAGGGCAATTCGGATTCCTGGTCTTTGGTAACGTTACAGAAGCAAAGTACCGCAATGGCAATGGTGCGCAGGATGATTTTGGTTGCTGTAATTGTTACATTGATTGCGATTTCTTTGGCGATTTTGGTAATGGTATATCTTGCACGGAAACTGACTATGCCGATTGTTTCGATAACAGAACTGATTACAAATGCATCTGACGGTGATTTCTCGGTAAAAGCAGAGGAAAATTATCAAAATGAAATAGGAATGCTTGCACGCAGCTTTAATAAAATGACCGACAAAATCTCCACGATTCTTGTGCGTATTGCCACTTTTGCTGCCGATGTAATTCAAAGTTCCGGTAAATTAAAGGATATTGAGGAAAATGTGGATACGATTAACAGTGCTTTTAAGGAAATTACAGAGGGCACAGCAGCGCAGACAGCAGATGTCAATAAGGTTGTAATACGAACAGAGCAGATGGAGGCAAAATTTAAGGAATTAAAAGAAAAAAGCGGAAATCTGTTAAGTGAGGCGGAAAATACCATGCTTTCTGGGCAGGAGGGCGTCAAGAGTGTTAAGGAGTTAGAGCAGCAAAACAGTGATGTAGAGCGCAATGTTAATCTATCTTATGATCGTATTAAGACACTGGAAACGCATTCTATGAAGATTGCGGATATTGTAAATACAATTAATGATATCTCCTCAGAAACAGAACTGCTGTCACTGAATGCCAGCATCGAAGCGGCGCGTGCAGGAGAGCATGGCAAAGGGTTTGCGGTGGTAGCAGAATCGATTCGGAAACTTGCGGCAGACTCCGCAACTGCGACAGAACATATAGAACGGATTATTCAGGAACTTTGCGGAGATATTGGACTGACAGTTTCCAATATTGAAGATGTTAAGAAGGCAGTGAACAATCAAGTGGCAGCGGTGCAGCAGGTGGAGGATATTTTCCGCGGCTTTAGTAATCTAGCAGATCAAACAAGCGATTCTGTCAATGAAATTGATGAACTTATCGCAGAAATGTATAAGATAGATCGTTCAATTGTTCATGCAGTAACGCGAATCCGCGATATTTCTCAGAAAGCGGAAGATTTATCTGTTGAGGTAACAGGTTCTTTGGATGTAGAGTTAGAGGATATACGGAATGTATCTGAACGGGTTGAAAAACTGACAATGGTGTCAGAAGAAATGGAACAGGAAATGACAAAATTTAAGCTGCCTGAATCGATACGATAAAGCAAAACGGAGATGGATTTAAGCAGCGGCAGGGAAGGCGGTAAAAATATGCGAATTTTATTGGAAAATGCTGTATTTACGGCAGAAATTGAAAGTTTTGGTGCAGAGCTGAAATCACTGGTGAGAAAAGAAGGGAATATGGAATATATGTGGGAAGCTGATCCGGCTTTTTGGGGAAAAACCTCGCCGATTTTATTTCCTTTTATTGGTAAGCTAGAGGGTGGGAAATATCAATATAACGATACAGAGTTTGTTATGGATAAGCATGGTTTTGCTCGAGATATGGATTTCACCGTGTTGAAGCAGGAGGCAGATCAGGTCGTTTTTACAATTAAGAGTAACGAAAATACGCTGCAAAAGTATCCATTTACGTTTGCGCTTGAAGTGGAGTATCAACTTACAGAGAATGGAATTATCGAGAGTTTGCGGGTTATCAATCAGGATGAGAAAACGATGTATTTTTCATTTGGCGGGCATCCGGCATTTGCCTGCCCTGTTAAAACAGGGACTGCAAAGAAGCGGACTGAATATGCAGTAAAACTTTATGGTGCAGAGGGAAAGGTGAATGTTTTATCGACAGAAATCGGTGTGCCTGACGGACTCTTAACGGGAAAGAATATAGAGATTAAGTTAGATAATGGTGTATTCCCAATTACAGATGGTATATTTGATCAGGATGCGCTGTGTCTTGCGCAGCAGCACGTAAGGGCGGTTGGGCTTTTAGATGAGAATGGCAGAGAATATATCCGATTGGAAGCGGACTGTCCTGTATGGGGAATTTGGTCAATGCCTGACAGCAATGCGGGTTATGTGTGTATTGAACCGTGGTGGGGTATCTGTGATCCTAAAGGATATCAAGGAACATTACAGCAGCGTCCCTATACCAACCAAGCAGAAGCTGGAAAAACATGGGAGTGCAGCTATCGGATTTTTGCAGGGAAATAGGATATGGAACAAGGAAAAATGCTGCAAAGGAGCGAGGCAATTTCTTTTTGCCTAACATTGGAAAATGTTTATGAAGATTATCCGTTTCATGATGTAAACTGGTGTGTTATGCGCCACCAAAAGAATCAAAAAGTATTTGCATGGATTTTTGACAGGGAGGACGCTGTCTGGATTAATGTAAAGTGTTCACCAGAGTGGCGTGATTTCTGGAGGCAGACATATCCGTCGATTTTGCCGGCATATCATTTGAATAAGGAGCATTGGAATTCCATTATATTGGATGGCACGGTGCCGGAGGAAGAAATTAAGCGCATGATATGTGAAAGCTATGATTTAACAGCGCCAAAGAATCGAAAGAAGAAAAAATAATATGTAAAAGGGCTGTCGGAAAGGGTGGATTCCGCCAGCCCTTTTTATGCACACGCCGATGCAGAGGAAATCTGTCATTACATGGCGCATCAGCGGCGCACGAATAGAGAAGATAATTCTTCCCTACTCGTGCGCACACGGGCATCCAAAGGAAGTATGTTGTCAATACTATTTATTGATTTGCCATAGCACTTAATTCTGCCAGCATTTTTGGAAGCTCGGCGTCCATATTTTCATCAGTAAACTGACAGGTACCAACTTTTCTATGTCCGCCGCCGCCGTATTTTAGCATTAGGCTTCCAACATCTACATTGGAGGTTTTGTTTAAAATACTATAGCCGCACGCGGCGCTGCATCCCGCACCGCCGCGTCCGCTGACAATCCACGCAGAGATATTTTGCTCCGGATACATGCTGTAAATTAGGAACCGATTACCAGAATAAATCGGATTAACACCTCTTAAATCAGAAATAATCAGATTTCCATCAATGCGCGTATACTGTCGAACCATTTCCATAAACTTTTCATTCTGCTCAAAATAGATTTCAATGCGTTCCTTTACATCGGGCAAAGAAAGAATCTGCTCCGTTGTCATCGTGCGGCAGGCGTCAATGAGCTTTTCCATTAACTGATAATTGGAAATTGTGAAATTGCGCCATCTGCCAAGCCCTGTTCTTGGATCCATTAAGAAACCGACTAATATCCAGCCAGTTGGATTTTGAATTTCATCAATGGTCAGGTTTCCGGAATCTACTTTATCTACCGCTTCCATCATATCATCGAATTGTGGGAACCGCTCTTTTCCGCCGTAATACTCATAGATAATGCGGGCACAGGAGGGGGTAATACGACTTTCGCCTTTATATTTTCCCTCAAGTTGGAGTCGTTCGTGCTCGCTGGAATGGTGGTCAAACCATAGTCCGCAGCCTTCGACATAGGGAACGTTAGCAAGGCAGTCATCTTCGGTTACTTCTACTAAGCCGTCTTGTAAATCCTTTGGATGCGCAAATTTCCAATGATCAATAATGCCAGCTTCCTTTAACAGTGCACCGCATGCAAGACCATCAAAATCAGAACGTGTTATTAATCTCATGTTTTACCTCATTTCCGCGCTGCTTTTTGCCCGTTGTGGAGTTTGTGGATGCAGCGCAGACACAAACCCATATAGCAAACATACATTTCACGATACAGCAATTCTTGCGGTGGAGTTTTTTACTTGTCCACGCAACAGCTGTGCCGATAAATCAGTTCGCTGGTTATCCTTTGTGGATATTGTTCTTATGATAATTTATGTATTACTTACTCTATATTATAGTAGAAGATGACGAATTTATCAACTATTTCAGAAAAATTGTGGAAAATATGGTAACAGTTCAGCCTGGACTTTGTACTACACTGCAAAGTCCTATTTTTCAAGAAAAATTGCTACAATTAACAATTCTCAAATAAAAACCCAAGAAATGTCTGCTATGCTATGAAATAATCTTAGTATATGGTTCATTATGTAAAAAGACAACAGAGCGCATCAGCATAGTTATCGGTAAGGAAGCTTGGAAATGAGAAAGAATGGAGAGATTATGTGAGAAATATCAATTATAATGGATATAAGATAAATCTTGCAGAGTATGGGGAATACAAAGAAACAGTCTGTAAACGCGGGAAGAAAAAGGAGAATTGAGGATAATAAAAAAAGCATTCTGGTATATAACAGACTTTCTGTTTACACCCATCAGAGGCAAAGTTATATTGTATCAAAGACGTCTATTTGATAGAATAAAAAAGACCGAGAGATTAGGTAAAGTTTCTCGGTTTATTATGCGTAGACCCGTACAGAGGAAATATGCCGATGAATTATTCTTCTATCGTGACTTACATCTGGCTGAAAGAAGCACTGTTAGCTCTTTGTAATACATGGGCGGCAGATAATGATCTTTTTGCAATGATAACAAATGGAGATATAACATATGAACTATGCCGTCCTGTGTCAATCTATTCCATGTGGTTTTCAAGAACGATTGGAGCAAGAATAGCGGAAGCAATTATGAGATGTATTCCTGTATTATTATGTGCATTTTTAATGCCTAAAGCCTATAGAATATCCTTGCCGGTAAATGGTGTTACCTTAAAATAATCACGTGTATCTTAAAACAAATTTTTTGGCTGGTAACACTAATGTTTTTGGGAATTGTCCTATGGAAACGGGAGGAAAAAATATAATACAGGGAGGCTGACATCATGAAAATCAGAGAAAATTTAAAATTGTATTTCAAGTATGCCTCTATCTGTATACAAAGTGTAATGGAATATAAATTGTCTTTTTTTTTGATGGTTATTGCACGGTTTATAATAGCATTTTGTGAATTGATTGCAATTCCATTCTTATTCTCCAGTTTTACACAGATAAAAGGCTGCACCTATGGGGATGTTTTGCTGTGTTTTTCTGTTGTTCAAATGTCCTTTACATTTGCGGAGCTGTTTGGCGTAAAGCATTATAAGTCATGCGGCTGATGACGGGAACTGTAGATTTTTTTAACTTTCCGACATCAATATATGTGTCTTTGCAAGGTATTTAGAAATATTTTTACAACAAAACAAGGTCTGTTTACAACTTACCATATCCGGTTAAAACAACTTTTGTGATATAATATTAAGAAATATTGTTTTAACCATCTGGTATGGATAGCAGGAAATCTACATAAAGGAGATGTGATTCTATGGAGGACTTTATTGGCAGGATAGATGTCAGCGCACAAAACGCAAGAGATGCTATCTGCGTGGCAATCTGTGATGACGAGGCGTTTATGCTTGACCTGCTGGAGGAAAAAGTAAAGAAAATGCTCCCTTCTGCGGTAACGGAGCGGTTTTCTTCCGGTAAAGGGCTGTTAGAGGGCAGTACAAAAGCGGATATTTTATTTTTGGACATACAGATGCCGGAGCTGGATGGCATGGAAACAGCAAGGCTTTTCCGCAGGCGGCAGAGGGATGCGCTCATTATATTTGTTACAGCAGCGCCGGAGTATGTCTTCCAAGCATTTGATGTTGGGGCGTTCCATTATCTGGTTAAACCTTTATCCGATGATAAATTCAATGAGGTCTTTGGAAATGCGCTGCAAGAAATCGGATGCAGAAAGAGAGGTTGCGATGGAGATGATGGGGAATATATGATGGTACAGGCTGGGGGCGTCCATACAAAAATATTGTTTCAGGATATTGTTTATGCGGAAGTGTTCAACCGTAAAGTCATGATTCACACGGTAAACGGCGATACGGAATATTACGGGAAACTGTCCGATTTGGAGAAAAAGACGGGCGAGGACTTTTTTAGGACACACAGATCATACCTGATCCATTTCAAGTATGTGCTAAGATACGATGCCGTGTCTGTTGTTATGGAAAACGGGACAGCGCTGGTTGCAAAGCAGAATTATCCAAAATTTGTGAAACAATATCTGAAATATAACCAGAGGAAAGGCAGGGAGATTCGGTGAATCCGGTAGAATTATGTTGGAATGTTACGTCTTATGTATCAATTATTGTGCAGCTTATCGCTGCAGGCTTATGCCTTGGAATATTTATATCGCCTTATATGCCGTGTAGAAACAAAGCAGTTAAGGCAGGTGCAGCGTATAGTGTGGTAATGACGGTTTTATATATTATGCCGCTGCGGATAGATAATATCCTTGCATATTTCATAGGTACATTAGCGGCATTTGCCGTGATGCGCGCAGAGGACAGGAGAAACATTAACCAAAAGATATTTTTGTCCGTTACGTTCTTTTCGCTGCGCTGGTTGTCCGCTTCTATGGCAGGGATTATAGACCATTTTTTTGATATTGTCCTTTTCAATCCGGAACTGGCAGCGAGGGTATGGCTGCATTACGGGATGTATGTGGCAGTAAGGGTTCTGTGTATCCTGTTTAGTTTTCTGTTCTTGTTATTGTCTGTCAGGGCAGTCAACAGGGCATATGAAAGTAAGGGCGGATATATGGAAAGAAGGGAACTTGTGATGCTGACCGTACCGTCCCTGTCAGGGGTAGCCGGTTATGCAGTCTTTCATTTTTACCAGATTAAATCGGAAACGTCGGGATTTTATGACGTACTTTGTTTTTTATACTATCTGATATCTGTAATGGCAGTCCTTGTGATAATCATTATCTTTCAGAACTGGAAAACGTCACAAGAGGAACAGTCCGGGCATGAACTTTTGGAAAGTCAGATAAATACGATAAAAACGCATATCGAGGGGATTGAAAAGCTGTATGGGGATATCCGTTCCTTGCGCCATGACATGGGAAACCATATTCAGATGATAGAACGCCTGATGGGAACGGAAAACACTGTCGAAGCTTCGGCATATCTTGAGAGCCTGAAAATAGAATGGCAGGAGCTTGCGCCTGAGATTAGGACAGGAAATCCAGTTACGGATATGATTCTTTTAGAAAAGAAAAAAGAAGCCAAGATGCGTGGAATCCGATTTGAAAGCGACTTCCGTTACCCGAAAAATACAAAACTGGATGCCTTTGATGTCAGCGTGATTTTGTATAATGCGCTGAATAACTGCATGGAGTCAGTAAATGGGGAAAAACCATATATCAGGATTCAGGCATTCCGTAAGAACAGTATCTTTATGCTGATTATCAGCAACAGCTTTGAAGGTAAAATTTCTATTAATCCGGCAGACGGACTTCCCTATACAACGAAAAAAGGCGGCGGGCATGGAATCGGCTTGAAAAATATGCTCAGGATGGCTAAAAAGTATATGGGGGATCTGTCCTTTGAACAAAATGGGAATGAGGTTACGGTAGGGATCATGCTTCAGGTTGCGTAAGGGGGTTTACAACAGAATGAGGGCGGTTCACAACATAGCACTTTATCCGTACAAATGATATCCCGATAAAATTGATAGAAAGCAGGATTTTCTAATATGTGAAACGGCTTTCAAAATTTTTTCAAGGAGGACACTACAATGAAAATTAACGGTACTAATGGAGCGAACACACAAATGGGGCAGATAGGAATGAATCAGGCAGCGGATTCTTACAGCCGGAATATCCAGAACCAGATTGCCAATGCACAGAAGCAGATGCAGGAACTATCTTCTAATGAAAATATGACATTAGAGGAAAAAATGAAAAAAAGGCAGGAGATACAGCAGCAGATTGCTGATCTGAATACGCAGTTAAGGCAGCATCAGATAGAACAGCGAAAAGAAAAACAGCAGGCGAAAGCTTCCTCGATGGAGGATAAGCTCGACGGAACGAAAACAACAGCAGGCGAAAAAAATACAGGACTGTCACAGACAAGCATAACAGCAATGCTTTCTGCGGATACGTCTATCAAGCAGGCAAAAGTACAGGGCAGCGTGGCAACAAGGATGGAAGACGAGGCGAATGTCCTGAAAGCAGAGGTCAAGCAGGGCGGAGGAGATGTGGAAGCCAAGAAAGAGAAAATTGTCGAACTGGAGCAGAAAGCGGAGAATGTAACAGTCTCACAAATGAGTACGCTGGCAGAGGCAAATAAGGCTGTGGAAGAAGCTGCTACGTCAGAGCACAATGACAATAAGACGTCTGAGGCAAAAGAAGAAAAAACAGATCAGGCAGAAAGCACAACCGAAAAGGCAGGGGAAAGTGGTACAAACGGAGAGAAAGCACAAGATGGTGTATCAAATATTGTATTACAGACTGGAAATGCGGAGAATGCACAGCGGGATGACCGCACACAGGCGGAAAACGCGCAGCCAGTTGAAACAGCTGTTCCAAAAGCAGCAACAGCACAGGAAGCAGTTTATACGCATATTGATATCTGCTTATAAGGGAGAAAAACGTATGTCAGAATTAACAGTTTAACGACTATACAAGCAGATATAACACCAATATGAATTTTTCAACGTTGTTTGGCGGCGGTGCTCTATATAGACAACGGCATGGGCGGTATTCACCTTCCGCAACGGGGCGGAAGTCAGCACAAAGATTTGAAGGTGGCGGGCAGATTTCGGGGAGTACCGGAAATCCAGCCCGCTGTTTCCATTAAATTTTATTGCTGAAAAGGTGCTATTGCCTTTTGTAAATGTTTTTATTCCATACCGGGACGCAGAGCATTACGCTTACGAAACAATGTCCGTTAAGATAATTGGATCCATTATGC
>VSNQ01000061.1 GCA_009774395.1 Lachnospiraceae bacterium | reverse complement strand
AGAGTTAATTAAGAAAAATAACCACAATATATAGAATATGTATATCTCTCCTAATTACAATATATTGTACCATTCTTTTGAAAAATACACTTTTGACGGGCTAATCATGAAATTTGAAGCAGTAGAAAATTAAAAAAGCATAGAACCACAATTATGCGCCAAAATGCTAAAAGCTTTCGCTTTTTTACTTTAGCGTTTTGTGTGCATCAACTGTTGCAATTCACACCGAATGTTCGTAAATTGTTGCAAAATCTGGCGTTGGTATGAATTGTAACATCACAATTAGCAAAGAAATAGTTCGTTTAAAAAATATTGGAAATATATGCGCAGTTATGTTAAGATAAGTACGAAAGAAAGGTATATTCAAACAATTATTTAAGGAGTGAACCCAGATGGACTTAAATAAATCGAATTTACAATTGCGCAAAGGAGATCCCATTGCACAAATGAACAATGCGGAAAATAAAAATCACATAGCAAATCAATCAAATGCAAATCAATTTTTGGGATATAAATTAAATACCCGAATCCGTGCATTAAGAACTTCTAAAGGCTGGTCGCAGGCAGAATTGGGGGAACGTTTGGCGGAAACGATGGGATTAAAGGCGCGTATCCCCATTTCTACAATTGCTAGTTGGGAACATAAAAATCCGGCAGTTGCCAAAATTCCAACGCATGATAAAATAGAAGCACTTTCCAATTTATTTGATGTTTCTGTTGATTATTTAAAAGGATTATCCGAAGATCCCAATCAATCAGCAATTGAATTTATATCAACACAAACGCACATTCAAAAAATTGATATACTTCCGCAAGAATTGGCACAGCATATGGGAGAGCCTGTTTGGATTGCAAGTGATACATATAATGGATGGATGCTGTTGACAGACTATTATGAATTAATTGATTCTAAAGGGAATACGTATGCTGTAACAGAGGTTCGTCAGCAAAATGCAGTATTTTCCATTTTTCCCCCTTGCCATGTATTTTTTAAGCAAGTATATAATCGTTATGTAATACCGGAAAATCAAATACGAAATTATCGGGAGCGAATGTGGGTATGCATTAATTCACCCGACAAAACGCTTCAAGAGTTAAATGGCTGGTATACCCGTACAGCAGATGGGCTTGGCGTAAAAGGGAAAACCTTATTATCGTTTGATTCTTACTTTGATTTATGGCTTGCTTATACAACGCCTCTTTCGGATTAATTTCTGCTTGTAACTCGTTAGGATTGATCACGATTTTGTCTTTTGGGTGTGAAAAACAAATTTAATTTTTCTGTCTATTGAATAGTGGCGGAAAAAACCATATAATAATACCAGATCCATGTACAATAGAAAAGATGTCAAGCAAATATGCGAAAAATCATATGTTTAAATTTGTAAATGTATACTAAGCGATTCTTATTTGCAGGCAGAGGAAAAGAACTTAAAAATACAGAAGCAGATTTAGAAGCGTTAAGAAGGTGGCATAAAATAGCAGCAAGAGCAGATTCTATAAAAGATTTTGAGCAGGTTGTCGGGTTTGCTGTTTATGCATCGAAATATTGAGTAGAAAAAGAAAAAATTTATGTGATTCATATAAAGTAACTTTAGAATACAAGGAGCAAGGATTAATGGAGCAGAAAAAAAGGGCAGAGAATCCACAAGAGGCAGTACCCATAAACAGGAGAGCAAAGGATACTTTCTTTAAGAAAGTATACGAAAAAGAAGAACGGCAGAAAGCGTTGATATCTTTTCTGCTTGGTTTGGATGCAAATAAAATAAGAATAGCGAATGTACGTCCGATATTATTAGGAAATAAAGAGAATGACTTGGCACTTTTATGTGATGATGTATTTTATCTTCTGACAGAAGAACAATCATCAATATCACCAAACATTCCTTACAGACTGCTGGAATATATTACAGCAGGACTACGTTCGCTGGTAGACAGTGAACAAGTGCTGTATGGGAAAAAACGCGTGTATTTTCCAATCCCTAAATTGTATCTATTGCAGGTCGGTTTGGAAATAAAAGAAGAAAAACTTCCGGAACAGATTCAATACGATATTCGTTTAAGCGATTCTTATTTGCAGGCAGAGGAAAAGAACCTGAAAAATGCAGAAGCAGATTTAGAAGTGACAGTACACGTATATGATTTTCGGATGACACTGAAAGAAATGTTAACATATATCGAACAAGATATATTGCCACAGCGTTTTCAGCTTTATAAAAATGATATGATGTACTATGCACTGGTAGCAAATGGAATCACCTATATGCAAAGAATAGAAAAAGACAAGAAATATAGAAAACCAGCGAATGTATCGACAGTGCCAGAATACTTAGAAATGATGCTGGAAAGAGGAATATTTGTAGATTTATTATCCGACAAGGAGGTATGCGATATGACAATGGCGCAGTTCTCAAGAGATGATATTTTGTTATATCAAGGACGAGAAGAAGGACGAGAAGAGGGACGAGAAGAAGGTGAAGTTAAGGGTAGGGTAGAAGCCGTTCTTGAATTACTGGAAGATATAGGAGAACCATCAGAAATGCTTAGAAATTATATAATGAAACAGACAGATTTAGAAGTGTTAAGAAGGTGGCATAAAATAGCAGCAAGAGCAGATTCTATAAAAGATTTTGAGCAGGCTGTTGGGTTGCTGTCTATGTAGACTGTTTACAATTTGCACACAGCCGCACAAAGGAAATTGCAGCGGTTGCAGCAGCACGGCAAATATTTATGACGTGCAGTAGAATATAAATTGGAGGTTCATAAAATGGAAAACAGAGTAGAAGAAGCTGTAAATAAGAAAAAATGCGGCTATAACTGCGCACAGGCAGTAGCGTGCGCTTACTGTGATTATGCAGGAGTCGACGAAGAAACAATGCGCAATATCGCACAGGCGTTTGGCGTTGGCATGGGGACACTGGAAGGCAACTGCGGCGCTATAACAGGCGCTGGCATTGTACTTGGCATGGCAAATAAGGAGCAACGCAAGACCATAAAGGATATCCGCACAATTATGACCGCATTTAAAGAACAAAATGGTTCTGTTACCTGTAAAGTATTAAAAGGCATTGAATCCGGCGTAGTACTGCGAGAATGCAATGATTGTGTCAGAGATGCGGCAGAACTTTTGGAGAAACAGTTGAAACAGGGAGTCTGAGAGGGGATATAAATAAATGTATCGCAATAAAACGAAAGTAATTTCAATTGGGGACAAAGTAATTGGCGGCGGCAATCCGATTTTAATACAGTCTATGACAAATACCAAAACAGAAGATATTGCGGCTACAATTGCGCAGATTTTAAAATTGCAGGAGGCAGGCTGCGAGATTATCCGCTGTACGGTGCCTAATCTTGCAGCGGCACAGGCAATTGGGGAAATTAAGAAAGCGATTTCGATTCCGCTGGTGGCGGATATTCATTTTGACTATCAGATGGCAATTGCAGCTATGGAAAACGGTGCAGATAAAATACGTATTAATCCCGGAAATATCGGTAGCCGTGAAAAGGTGGCAGAGGTTGTAAAAGTGGCGAAAAGCCGCAATATTCCAATCCGTGTTGGCGTAAACAGCGGTTCATTAGAAAAGGAACTTGTGGAAAAATATCACGGCGTAACGGCGGAAGGGATTGTGGAGAGCGCACTGGATAAAGTGCATATGATTGAGGAACTTGGCTATGATAATTTGGTCATCAGTATTAAGTCCTCTGATGTTATGATGAGTGTAAAAGCACACGAACTTTTGGCTGGGAAAACGCCGTATCCGCTGCACGTTGGAATTACCGAATCAGGTACTATTTTATCCGGAAATATTAAATCGGCAATTGGGCTTGGTATTATTTTAAATCAAGGAATCGGCGATACGATTCGCGTATCTCTTACAGGCGATCCTGTGGAGGAAATCAAGTCAGCAAAGTTGATTTTGCGTACATTGGGGCTGCGCAAAGGCGGGATTGAAGTGGTTTCCTGCCCAACTTGCGGCAGAACAAATATTGATTTAATTGGTCTGGCAAATCAAGTAGAGCAGATGGTGCAGGGGTATGATTTGGATATTAAGGTTGCCGTAATGGGATGTGCGGTGAACGGCCCCGGCGAAGCGAAGGAAGCGGATATTGGAATTGCCGGAGGTATTAATGAAGGGCTTTTAATGAAAAAAGGCGAAATTGTGAGAAAGGTACCAGAAGCCCAACTTTTGGCAGTATTAAAAGAAGAACTGGACAACTGGAAATAGTATAAATTTTTCGGGAAGATTGTAGCTGGTATGCTGATATAGAAACCGTATAACTTTTATAGGAAAATTGTGGCTGGTGTGCTGATATAGAAACCGTATAACTTTTATAGGAAGATTGCGGCTGGTATGCTGATATAGAAACCGTATAACTTTTTTAGGAAAATTGTGGCTGGTGTGCTGGTTTAGAAACCGTATATTTTTTTCGGGGGGATTGTTGCTGATATGGAAAAGAAATTTTTTGAAGCATTTCCGAATTTAAAGCTTGAGGGTGTGCAGAAAGATTTGTTTGAACAGGTGGTTGTCGAGAAAATTACGGCTACCAAGCGCAAAGACTTATTGCGTGTCTATATTCGTAGTGAGCGGCTGATTGACAAGGAGGCTGTGTTTGCGGTGGAACGCGAGATAAAGAAGCAGTTTTTTTCGAAAGAGTTTATGGTGATTAAGATATATGAGCATTTTCTTTTATCGGGACAGTATAATCCGCAGAAACTAATGGAGGTTTACAGGGAAAGTATTTTGTTGGAGTTAAAAGAGTGTGAACATATGCTCTATATGATGTTTCGGCAGGCGGAAATGGCATTCCCAGATAATAATACAATGGAACTGGTGCTTGAAAATAGTGTGATTGCGAAGTCCAAAGAGGATCAGCTAATCTGTATTTTGGATAAGGTGCTCAATGAGCGCTGCGGTTTTCAGGTACGTTTTCAAGTGGATTATAAGGAAGTGCAGACAGGCAAATATCGAGAGGACGACGAACTGCGGATTCAGAAAATTGTGGAGGGGATTACCAGCCGTTTTCATGCAGGCAGCAGTCAGGAGGCGGGTGCAGCAGGGCAGAGTGCCAAGAATAGTGCATCGTCTGGAACGGCAAAAGCGGAAGCAGCGAAATCCTTTGCGGCAGAAAAGGGTGCAGCACAAGGGGGGGCAATACAAAGAGGTGCAGCACAAAATGGTGCAGCGCAAAAAACAGAGAAGCCAGCAGGTTTTGGTTCGTCTTCTGCGGATAGAGGCTGGCAGACAAAGAAAGGAGAGGGTTTCCAGCGCAGACTTCCTAAGAAATCAGATAATCCAGATGTGATTTTTGGGCGTGATTTTGATGATGAGGCAATGAATATTAGTGAGATCTGGGGCGAGATGGGAGAAGTTACCATTCGCGGCAAGGTACGCACGCTTGACAAGCGCGAAATTCGCAACGAAAAAACGATTGTCAGCTTTGAAATCACGGATTTTACAGATACGATAAAGGTAAAAATGTTTGTACATAATGAGCAGTTGGGGGAACTGTTGGACAATCTAAAGGTTGGGGCATTTTTAAAGGTAAAGGGTATTACAGTCAACGATATGTTTGACAGAGAACTGACAATTGCAACGGTTGTTGGATTAAAGAAAATTCCTGACTTTACAACAACGCGTATGGATAACAGCGCAAAAAAACGAGTAGAACTTCACTGTCATACAAAAATGAGCGATATGGACGGCGTTTCCGATGTAAAGGATATTATTAAGCGTGCGAAAAAGTGGGGACATAAGGCAATTGCAATTACCGATCACGGTTGTGTGCAGTCTTTTCCAGATGCAAACCATGCAGTTGATCCAAAAGAAGATTTTAAAATTTTATATGGAGTAGAGGGGTATTTGGTAGACGATTTGAAAGAAACCGTGACAAACGGTAAAGGGCAGACGTTTGAGGAATCGTTTGTGGTTTTTGACATTGAAACAACAGGATTTTCACCGATAAATAATCGTATAATTGAGATTGGCGCAGTCAAAGTGGTAAACGGGCAGATTACAGAGCGTTTTTCTACTTTTGTCAATCCGGAAGTACCAATTCCTTTTGAAATTGAGAAATTGACGAGCATTAATGACAGCATGGTAATGGAGGCGGATACCATTGAAGTGATTCTGCCGCAGTTTCTCAGCTTTGTCGGGGACGCGGTTCTTGTGGCGCACAATGCTAGTTTTGATGTCAGCTTTATTCAGGAAAATGCAAAACGCCAGAAGATACCAACGGATTTTACCTATGTAGACACGGTAGCTGTTGCACGTGTTTTATTGACAAACCAAGCAAAATATACATTGGATGCAGTGGCGAAAACCTTGGGAATTTCACTGGAAAATCATCATAGGGCTGTGGATGACGCAGAGTGTACAGCGGAAATTTTTGTGAAATTTATTGCAATGCTGAAAAAGGACGGCGTTGAAACCTTAGATGCATTAAACGAGCTTGGAAAGTCAAGCGTGAACGCGATACGGAAACTGCATTCGTATCATATTATTATTTTGGCAAAAAATCAGACAGGCAGAATTAATCTGTATCGCTTAGTGTCGGAATCGCACCTTACCTATTTTTATAAACGGCCTCTGATTCCGAAAAGTTTGATTGCAAAGTATCGTGAAGGCTTGATTATTGGAAGTGCGTGCGAGGCAGGAGAACTGTTTCGGGCATTGCTGGACGGGCAGAGCGAGGAGCAGTTGGTAAAAATTGCGCAGTTTTATGACTATTTGGAAATACAGCCCATTGGCAACAACCGCTTTATGATTGAATCGGAACGGCATCGGGATATTCAATCAGAAGAGGACTTAATTAACTTAAACAAACGTGTAGTAAAGCTGGGAGAACAGTTAAATAAGTTAGTGGTGGCGACGTGCGATGTGCATTTTCTGGATCCGGAGGATGAGGTATACCGCCGAATTATTATGGCAGGAAAAGGGTTTAAGGACGCCGACGAACAGGCACCACTGTTTTTGCGCACTACAGAGGAGATGCTGGACGAATTTTCTTATTACCTTGGCAGTGAGAAAGCGGAGGAAATTGTCATTACCAATACCAATAAAATTGCCGATATGTGCGATAAAATTGCGCCTGTCCGACCCGATAAATGTCCGCCGGTGATTGAAAACAGCGACCAGCAGTTAACCGATATCTGTTACCGCAAAGCGCATGAAATGTATGGGGAGGAGCTGCCAGAAATCGTGGAGGCGCGGCTGAAGCGGGAGCTAAATTCCATTATTAGCAATGGGTTTGCGGTGATGTATATTATTGCGCAGAAATTGGTGTGGAAATCGGTAGAGGACGGCTATCTTGTGGGCTCACGCGGATCAGTGGGATCGTCCTTTGTGGCTACAATGGCGGGAATTACAGAGGTTAATCCATTAAGCCCGCACTATTATTGTAAGAAATGTCATTACAATGATTTTTATTCAGAAGAAGTAAAAGCATTTGCTGGTATGGCGGGTTGTGATATGCCGGATAAAGACTGCCCTGTGTGTGGTGAAAAGTTGGTGAAAGATGGTTTTGATATTCCGTTTGAAACGTTCCTTGGATTTAAGGGAAATAAAGAGCCAGATATTGACTTAAACTTTTCGGGAGAGTACCAGAGTAAAGCACATAAATATACAGAAGTTATTTTCGGCTATGGGCAGACTTTCCGCGCGGGGACAATCGGCACATTGGCAGATAAAACGGCGTTTGGATATGTGAAAAATTATTATGAGGAGCGCGGCACACATAAGCGCACGAGTGAGATTAATCGAATTGTAGAGGGGTGTGTTGGTGTGCGGCGTACAACGGGACAGCATCCTGGGGGAATTGTTGTGCTTCCCGTAGGCGAGGAAATTAATTCCTTTACACCAGTACAGCATCCGGCAAACGATATGACAACCGACACAGTAACCACGCATTTTGATTATCATTCGATTGATCATAACTTGTTAAAATTGGATATTCTAGGACACGATGATCCAACGATGATTCGTATGTTGCAGGATTTAACGGGGATTGATCCGACAACCATTCCGCTTGATGACAAGGCGGTAATGTCCTTATTTCAGAATACGTCGGCGCTTGGCATCGAGCCAGAACAGATTGGCGGCTGTAAGCTGGGCGCGCTGGGGATACCAGAGTTTGGAACGGATTTTGCTATGCAGATGTTAATTGATACACAGCCGAAATATTTTTCTGATTTGGTACGGATTGCGGGACTTTCACATGGAACGGACGTTTGGCTAGGCAATGCGCAGACCTTGATTCAGGAGGGAAAGGCAACCATTTCTACAGCGATATGTACACGTGATGATATTATGATTTATTTGATTGGTATGGGAATGGACAGTGAACTTTCTTTTACGATTATGGAGAGCGTGCGAAAGGGAAAAGGCTTAAAACTTGACTGGGAACAGGCAATGCTGGAGCATAATGTGCCAGATTGGTATATCTGGTCGTGCAAAAAAATTCAATATATGTTCCCCAAGGCGCACGCAGCAGCGTATGTTATGATGGCGTGGCGCATTGCATATTGTAAAGTGAATTATCCACTGGCGTATTATTGTGCCTTTTTTAGTATTCGGGCTTCGGCGTTTTCGTATGAACTAATGTGCCAGGGAAAAGACTTTTTGGAGCGCATGATTGCAGACTATAAAAAGCGTGCGGATACTTTGACCAATAAGGAGCAGGATACGCTAAAGGATATGCGGATTGTGCAGGAAATGTATGCACGTGGATTTGAATTTGAACCGATTGATATTTTTCGGGCACATTCACGAAATTTTCAAATTGTGAACGGAAAAATTATGCCGTCGCTTAGCAGTATTGAGGGACTTGGCGAAAAAGCAGCAGATGCGGTAATGGAGGCGGCAAAAGACGGGCCGTTTTTATCAAAAGATGATTTCCGCAGCAGAACAAAAGTTTCTAAGACTGTAATCGACCTTATGGGTGACTTAGGGCTGCTGGGAGATATACCGGAGTCGAATCAGATTAGTTTGTTTGATTTGGTGGGATAGAACGGTGGTGTGAGCGGTTAAGGATTTATCTTCCTTATGAATAGGGGCTGTGAAAAATAGGAGTTGAAAACTTCGATTTTCACAGTCCCTTTAATACTTTTTGTGGGCATATTGCTTACTAAAATTTCGTTGAGTAAATTGCTCTATAAATTTTTATGGGACTGTGCTAATGTTAAGTTGTACTTATCCGTTGGAGGGGATGGCATATGACAAGGATAGAACAAAAGGAAGCCAAGAAAATGAAAATTATTCAGGCGGCGTTGGATTTATTTGTGGAACGTGGATATTATGGAACAAAAACAAGTCAAATATCCAGACGGGCAGGGATTAGTGAAGGGTTGTTGTTTCATTATTTTCCTACAAAGGAAATTCTGTTAGAAGAATTGGTAAATATCGGGCTGGAAGGGATGCGTATGCCGATGCTGGTCAAAGCAGAAAACGGTCTGGATTTTTTTTACCAGTTTACAAAAATGTTGTTTTTGGAAGTGGAGAAAAATCCTTATATTGCGAAAATGTTTGTGTTTATGGGGCACGTGGTACAGGCTGAAGATATACCAGAAAAAATCCGGCAACTGGCAGCGTCGGTAGATACGATTGTCTTTTGCCAAAGCTGGGTGGAAGCAGGACAGAAAGATGGAAGTATCCGAGAGGGAAATGCCAAGTCACTGTCCAATATGTACTGGTGTGCGATACATGGAATTATGGAACAGTATGCCTTCCGTCCAGAAATGCTGCTGCCAGAGTCGGAATGGATAACAGGCATGATGAGAAATGAAAAGAAATCGTTTTAGGAGGGTAATTATGAGTGAAAATAGAAAGAAAATTGTAATCGTAGGCGGCGGAATTGCCGGGTTGTCCGCAGGAATTTACGGAAAACTGGCAGGTTATGATGTAGATATTTATGAAAAAAATCCAGTTGTGGGCGGGCAGTGCATGGGGTGGAACCGCAAAGGCTGCCATATTGATAATTGTATTCATTGGCTGACTGGAACGAAAAAAGGGACAGCACTCCGAAAAGTATGGGAAACAGTCGGGGCATTAAAGGAAGATACAGAATTTGCAGACTGTGACAGCTTTTATACAAGCATGAAAGGGGATGTTCAGGTAACGCTGTGGAAAGATTTAGAGCGGACGCAGAAAGACCTTATCCGATTATCTTCCGAAGATGAAACGGAAATAAAAAAATTTGTGGAATATGTAAAATACGCAGCCGAATGTGAGATACCAGCCGAAAAACCTATGGATGCTATGGGAATCATAGATTATATTCATATGGGCGCTTCCATGGCAAATATGCCGAAAGTGATGAAGGAATATGGTTCTATTGATTTAGCGGATATGGCTGGACGGTTTCAGCATCCTGCATTGAAAGCGTTGTTTACAGATTATCTGCCCAAAGAATATGTTGCAAGTTCATTTCTTGTTTCTTATGCTAGTATCGCAACTGGCAATGGTGAAATTCCAATGGGCGGCTCTTTGGCAATGGTAAACCGTATGGTGGCGCAGTTCCAGAGGCTGGGCGGCAATTTATACTGCAATGCGCCGGTTTCGCGGATTTTGATAGAAAAGAAAAAAGCAGTGGGGATTGAAACAGCAGATAAAAAAACGGTGTTGGCGGATTATGTTATTTCATCTGTGGATACGATGGAGATGTTTGGCAATTTAATTGGGAAGAAATATATGGATGAAAAATGGCAGCGCTGTTATGCAGATAATGAAAAATACCCTCTTTTTAGTGCCGTTCAGGCAGCATTTGTGGCAGATAGGGAAGCATATAACGGGAAAGGAACTATTTTTTTTGACTGCGTTCCTTTTATAACAGGCGGAAAGGAAGTGGAGAGAATTTCGGTAAAAAGTTATGAGTATGAACCCGGATTTGCCCCAACAGGGAAAGTGGTGCTTCAGGTAAACGTCCCGCAATTTGACAAGGAATACTTATACTGGAAAAGTCTGACAAAGGAGGACTATGCACGTCAGAAAAAGGAGGCGGCAGAAGCAATAGAGGAGCGGCTGCTGATACAGTTTCCCGATCTTTCGGGGCATATAGAATTTCTTGATTGCTGGACGCCGATTACATATGAACGTTACTGTAATGCATATCATGGGGCATATATGGGCTTCATTACGAGAAAGGGTGTAAAATCTTTTCGCGTTAAGGGAAAACTAAAAGGGGTAAAAAATCTGTATATTGCCAGCCAGTGGATTATGGCACCAGGAGGGCTTCCGGTAGCGGTAACGGCAGGAAAGTTTGCTGTGTGGAGGATTGCCCGGAAGGATAAAAGAATGATTAAGGATTCTTTTTTATAATAGCACATAAAATAACGCGAAATCTGAATCGTTCTGATTCGATTTCGCGTCGTAAACTGCGGAAGATGGGACTTGAACCCACACGTTGTTACCAACACAAGATCCTTAGTCTTGCCTGTCTGCCAATTCCAGCACTTCCGCATATAAATATGTATCTGAGAAGCTCTTCATAAAAAGCTTCTGTATTGCCACTGCAAGATATATCTTATCACCCATATACTAATTTGTCAACAATTTTTTTTAACTTTACAGAAAATATTATTGAAAATTTTGCGGGAAATTTTTTGCAAAATATATTGACAAAATTGGGAAAAGACGGTAGAATATGATTTGTGCGCAGGAGTGGTGGAATTGGCAGACGCGCAGGCTTCAGGTGCCTGTGGTAGCAATACCGTGTGGGTTCAAGTCCCATCTCCTGCATTTGATAGCACGAAATCGAATCAGAGTGGTTCAGGTTTCGTGCTTTTTGTGTAATGAGGAAACTTTGAAAATACTTGGTTTCTTTTTTATTTCTTTTAAATTTGTGTTTTCTGCTGCTTTCTCTTTTCTATCTTTGCTAAAAAGGATCTTCCGTTTTCATTATAAAAAGGATTTTCTCTTGTGTTGTTATATCTTTTGTCAGTTCATAATGATATTGCCTGATTTTATGAATATCTTCAATCGTGAAATCAGGATTGATAATCGCTTTTGCAATCATAATTCTTCCTCACTTTCCAATATTATCTCATAACTTTGGCAAATTCTTCTCTTAGGAATTGTCAAAAAATAACTTGTTAACTTGACGCCGTATCAATGTTCCGCTGCAAAGAAGATAATCGCAGGCGTAACGGGCTACGTCAAGATTATCTGATGCCGCAGATGGATATTGATACAAGTCAAATTGATGCGTTATTTATTGACAGTTCCTTATTCAAGATAATACGCTTTCTTTGCTTTTCGCTCAACATTATTCCTATTTTTTTCTGTACTCACGAACGATTAGATTTTCCTTTCTGCACAACACGTATTGCCCACTTATGCAATATGGTCTGCGCTGAAATTGGAAAACCTTAACGGTCGTCAGTATAAATTTCATTCGCTTGAGATTCTTAAACTGCCTGTACACTGCGAAATTGCATAAATTTTGAAAGTATGCTATATTAAATTGGTCAATTTTGAGAGGAGCAGCAAAATGAATATTAGAAAAGCCAAATGTAATGATTTATCAAGAGTCGCTGAAATATATGTATTAAATAACCGCATTCATTTTTTCCCAATATTTAAAGATGAGAACTATTCTTTTGGGGAGTTGCAGGTGGTATCGTTAATAGACAATTACTTTAAAAAGGATGAAATAATAAAAAATCTATATGTATTTGACAATGGACTAATTAGAGGTTTTATCCTGATGAATCATACCGAAATAGATAAATTATACGTCGATCCTTTTTTTCAAGGCAGGAAAATAGGCGAGGAGTTGCTTAAATTTGCTATAAAAGAATTGCACGCAAAGAATTTATGGGCATTAGAAAAAAATAGTAAAGCGATTTCCTTTTACCAAAGGCATGGCTTTTATTTAACAGGAAAGAAAAAATTGGAAGAAGATACAACAGAATATCTGGTTGAATTGGAGTTAGGAACTGTCCAAAAATAACTTTTAATATTGCTTGTCTTTTTCTCCGATAGTACTACTCAAAAATCAGTTACATAGCCCGCTATGCGCCTGATTTTTGAGCAGCACTCTCAAAGAAAAATCCTGCACACTATTTAAAAGTTATTTCTTGACAGTTCCTTAGAAAAGTTTCTAAAATAAATCAGAAAGCTGAAAAAGTCATAAAGTCGAAATTTCAAATATTTGAAAAATAAAAAAGGAATTTTGAATTTGGCGTGGAATATTATAACTAAGGGATAAGGAATTGTACATTTTGTATGCAAGATCTGTTATACTAAGCGTTAAAAAGATTGACGCTAAGGAACTGTCACTAAATAAGTATAACAATATGCACACAACCGCACAAAGGAAAATTGCCGCTTTGCGGCGTGTGGCTGGTAGGAGAGAAGGATATTTTCTGCTTGAGTGTACAAGGGAAAGGCATGGTTTAAAACATGACAATTCGGGAAAATTTAGAGCAGTGGGAGAAGGAATATCTAAGCCCGTATGCTACGTTGAGTATTCATTCAAAGGGCAGAAGTAGGGCAGAGGATCAATGTGATATTCGACCTGTGTTCCAAAGGGATAGAGATCGGATTATCCATTCTAAATCTTTTCGGCGGCTAAAGGATAAAACACAGGTTTTTTTATCGCCGGAAGGTGATCATTATCGCACGCGGCTGACACATACACTGGAAGTTTCGCAGAATGCCAGGACAATTGCAAGGGCGCTGCAGCTCAATGAGGAGTTAGTGGAGGCGATTGCGCTGGGGCATGACTTAGGGCACACACCATTTGGACACGCGGGAGAGCGGGCATTGGATGAAATCTGCCCATTTGGATTTAAACATAATGAGCAGAGTGTGCGGACGACAGAGATTTTGGAGAAAGATGGCGAGGGGCTGAATCTTACATGGGAAGTAAAGGATGGTATCCGCAATCATCAAACAGCGGATATGCCGACAACACTCGAAGGAAAAATTGTGCGTCTTTCGGATAAAATTGCATATACATATCATGATATGGATGACGCAGTGCGGGCAGGCATTTTAAAGGAACGGGATGTACCACGTGAGATTGGAGAGATAATCGGCTATTCGCCTAGGGAACGGCTGAATAATTTTATTCATGATATTGTAACGCAGAGCAAGGGTTCTAATGATGTGCGGATGTCGGCGGAGGTAGAGCTTGCATTGAAGAATCTGCGGCGCTTTATGTATGACAAAGTCTATAGTAATCCGGTAGCAAAATGTGAGGAAAAAAAGGCGGTTTCGCTGATTCAGACACTGTACCGTCATTATATGAACCATACAAACGAACTGCCGAAATTTTTTGTAGAACTGGGATTTCGGGGAGAACCAAGAGAAAAGGTCGTTTGTGACTATATCAGTTCTATGACAGATCGGTTTGCGATTGCACTGTATGAGAAATTATATGTACCGAAGTTCTGGATGGGGTAAAAATGCGAAAAGGAGTTCGATTGCAATGTATTATCCGGAGGAATTGGTTGAGGAAGTAAGGCAGAAAAACGATATTGTTGATGTGGTTTCAAGTTATATTCGACTGGAGAAAAAGGGGAGCAACTATATGTGCTGCTGCCCTTTTCACGGAGAAAAAACGCCATCGTTTTCTGTGAATCGAGGCAGACAGATTTATAAATGCTTCGGATGCGGAGAGGGTGGAAATGTTGTTACTTTTGTGATGAAATATGAGAACTGCACGTTTCAGGAAGCACTGAAGATTCTTGCAGAAAAGGCAGGCGTAGAATTGCCGCAGGCGGAATATTCCGAGGAGGCACGCCGTAAAGAGAACAGGCGTCAAAGGCTTTTGGAAGTGAACAAGGAGGCTGCGAAATTCTATTTTTATCAGCTTCGCACTGAGCGGGGAGCACAAGCAAAGGACTATTTGGACAAGCGCAGGCTTTCTGATGAAACAAGAAAAAATTTTGGCCTTGGTTATGCGCCGATTCAAGGTGGGGAACTTTTGGCATATTTGCACCAGAAAGGATTTGATGATGCAGATATTCGGGATGTGGGATTGGCAAAAATAGACGAAAGGCGCGGAACCAATACTTTATTTTGGAATCGCGTAATGTTTCCAATACAGGATATCAACCATAGAGTCATCGGGTTTGGCGGGCGTATTATGGGAGAGTCTGATAGCGGACCGAAATACTTAAATTCGCCGGAAACAGAAATTTTTGACAAGAGCCGCAACCTTTATGGCATGAATTACGCACGCACGTCACGGTCAGGAAATATAATATTGTGTGAGGGTTATATGGATGTCATCAGTATGCATCAGGCGGGCTTTACACAGGCGGTGGCTTCGTTGGGAACTGCGTTTACAATGGGACAGGCTGGATTAATTAAAAAATATACAAGAGATGTCCTATTAGCATATGACAGTGATGGCGCAGGTGTGAAAGCAGCGCTTCGGGCAATCCGGATTTTACGGGGAGCAGGAATGTCTGGGAAGATAATTAATATGACTCCGTATAAAGATCCGGATGAATTTATTAAGAATTTGGGGAAAGAAGCGTTTCAAGAACGAATTGAAGACGCAGAAAATTCATTTTTGTTTGAGATTCGGATGCTGGAACGTGATTTTAATATGGATGATCCTGAGGAGAAAACAAACTTTCATAATCAGATTGCACGCAGGCTTTGCGATTTTGGCGAGGATGTTGAGCGCGAGAACTACTTGGAAGCAGTGGCGGAGAAATATCATATCGGTTTTGAGAACTTAAGGAAACTAGTAGTCAATATGGCTGCCAAAACAGGCGGATATGGAAACGGCAGTCTTGCAGAAAACGATATTCGTGGGTATTCAGGACTGCGGGCAAAATCTGGTATTAAGAGCAGGGTAAAGAATACACCGGAGGAAAATGCGAAGAAGGCACAACGGCTTTTGCTTACATGGCTTTGCGATGCGCCGCAGCTTTATGCAAAGATAAAACGTTATATTACACCAGAGGATTTTACGATTGAGATGTATGGCAAAGTTGCAGAACGGATGTTTGAAGATATTGAAAACAACTGTTTGAATCCGGCAAGCCTAATCAATATGTTTACAGAAGAAAAGGAGCAGAGCGAAGCAGCGTCTTTGTTTACGACGAAGCTTCCGCAGCTTGAGAGTGAGCAGGAACAGGAAAAAGCATTTCATGATATCCTTGTAAATGTCAAGAAAAACAGCTTCGAATACTATTCGGCTAGGTCAGGAGTGGATATTTCAGCATTAAATAAAGTAATTGAAGGGAAAAAAGCGCTGGAAGAACTTAGCAAAACGCATATTTCTTTGAATTAAGGATAAAAATAATATGGTATGGAGGATTGACCAGAATGGATGAAAACACACAAGCAAAATTTGATGCGAAATTAAAGGAGCTTTTAGCGGCAGCGAAGAAAAAGAAAAACGTACTGGAATATCAGGAAATCAACGACTTTTTCAAGGATATGCCTCTTGAGGAGGAACAATTTGAAAAAATTCTGGAAACTTTAGAGCAGAACAACGTTGATGTATTGCAGATCATTGATGATGATGATCTGCCTGATGATGACCTGCTTCTTGCGGAGGATGAAGAAGTTGATATGGAAAATATCGACCTCTCTGTTCCGGATGGTGTTGGGATTGAAGACCCTGTTAGAATGTATTTAAAGGAGATTGGAAAGGTTCCTTTGCTGAGCGCCGATGAGGAGATTGAGCTTGCTAAAAAAATGGAGCTTGGCGATGAGGAAGCAAAGAAACGGCTTGCTGAGGCGAATCTGCGTCTTGTGGTTAGTATTGCAAAGCGGTATGTAGGAAGGGGAATGCTGTTCCTTGACTTGATACAAGAAGGCAATCTGGGCTTAATTAAAGCTGTTGAGAAGTTTGACTATCGAAAGGGTTATAAATTTTCAACCTATGCGACTTGGTGGATTCGTCAGGCGATTACAAGGGCGATTGCAGATCAGGCAAGAACCATTCGTATTCCGGTGCATATGGTAGAAACGATTAACAAACTTATCCGAGTGAGCAGACAACTCTTACAGGAACTGGGGCGTGAACCGACGCCAGAAGAAATTTCAAAGGAAATGAATATGCCCGAAGACCGAGTGCGTGAAATATTAAAGATTTCTCAGGAACCAGTTTCTTTGGAAACGCCGATTGGCGAGGAGGAAGACAGTCATTTAGGTGATTTTATCCAAGACGACAATGTTCCTGTGCCTGCGGATGCAGCGGCGTTTACTTTGTTAAAAGAACAGCTTGTGGAGGTTCTTGATACTTTAACAGACAGAGAGCAGAAAGTGCTTCGGCTGCGTTTTGGGTTAGATGATGGCAGAGCACGCACTTTGGAGGAGGTTGGCAAGGAGTTTAATGTCACCAGAGAGCGTATTCGGCAAATTGAGGCAAAAGCGCTGCGTAAACTCCGTCATCCATCAAGAAGTCGTAAGCTAAAGGATTATCTGGACTAAGGGAGATGTTATGAATGCTGTTGTCAAATCGGATGCAGGCAGTTGTCGGGCTTGTTGCACCTTGTGCAAGTATAGCGGATATCGGCTGTGATCACGGATATGTTGCAATAGAGCTGATAAGCCGCTGTATCTGCCAGCATGTGTTTGCTATGGATATTCATTTAGGGCCACTAGAACGGGCGAAGCATAATATAAAAGAATATAGGATGCAGGAATATATTGAAACAAGGCAGTCAAATGGTATGGAATCGCTTTCCAAAGGGGAGGCAGAGGGTGTTATCTGCGCAGGTATGGGCGGACGTCTGATAATTTCCATTCTGGAACGTGGGCAGATGTTAGTCCGCGATATGCGGCAGGTTGTATTACAACCACAGTCTGAAATAGATGAGGTACGGGCATATCTGCGTAAAAATGGTTTTTTGATTGAGAAAGAAGATATTATTTGCGAAGATGGAAAATATTATCCTATGATGCGAGCACTGCCCAATGTGCCTGGCAGGCAGGAAAAGCAGACGGCGGAGAATCTTACAAGGGTAAGAGATATGTATGGATTATATTTATTGGAAAAGTCACATCCTACGTTAAAAAGGTATCTTCTTTGGCAGAAAGAACATACACAGCAAATTTTGCAAAATTTAATATATCAGTGTCAGCATACTCCAAGGCAGCAGCAACGGATTGATGAGTTAAATCAGAAGCTGGGGGATATCGTTTATTGTTTGTATCATTATTTTTAGTGTTTTGTGGATTGTTTTAGCGCTCTCATTTTTACTTTTAAATTTCTTATATTTTTTTAGTTTCTTATTTTTTATATAGAGGAGAATTTATGAGATGCTGTGAAATTATAGAAAAGTTGGAAACGCTTGCTCCTGTGTGCTATGCAGAGGAATGGGATAATGTGGGGCTTCTTGCAGGAAGACGTGATAAAGAGGTGAATACAATCTATATCGCGCTGGATGCTTCCGATGATATCATAACAGAAGCAGTACATATGGGTGCAGATATGCTTCTGACACATCATCCGTTGATTTTTCGGAAATTGGGACGTGTGAATACAGATGATTTTATTGGAAGGCGCATTGTGACATTGATCCAAAAGGATATTAGCTATTATGCTATGCACACGAATTTCGATGTAATGGGAATGGCGGATGCAGCAGCGGATGCACTATCGCTAACAGACAGAAGCGTATTAAATATAACGTTTGAGGATAAGCATATTACGGAAGGCTGCGGACGTGTGGGGCAGCTACCCAAAAGATTAAGTGTTGCAGAATGCGCAGCATTTGTTAAAGAGTGTTTTCAAGTGCCACATGTTAAAGTGTTTGGTGACTTAGAACATTTTGTCGAAAAGGCAGCAGTTATGCCGGGATCGGGTGGCAGTTATATTCAAGATGCATTAAAAGCAGGCGCAGAAATTATGATAACAGGTGATATTGACCACCATAAAGGCATTGATGCGGTTGCACAGGGACTTACAATAATTGATGCAGGGCATTATGGGATAGAAAAGCTGTTTATTCCATATATGGAAGCAATTTTAAAAGAACAGCTTACCGGCGTGCGTGTCTGCAAGGCTGATTTTAAGGAGCCGTTTGTGGTGATTTAGCATGCTGTTTCAGTTTCACACCAAAAGAACGTAAAATCAGCGTTCTAAAATCATTTGAAAGGGGAAATGTGTGGAATGGATAGAATGAACGGAAAAAAAGAGAGTTATTTGGTGACAGTGGATGGGAAAACAAGAGAATATCCAGCAGGAATTACATTTGGAGAAATCGCCCGGGTATATCAGAAAAATTATCCACATCAGATTGCGCTTGCGGTAAGGAACGGCAAAATCAGAGAATTGTTTAAGAAAGTGGATAAGGATTGTACCATTGAATTTTTAACAGTTTCCGATGATACAGGGCATAAGACATATAACCGCACGGCAACCATTATATTAATGAAAGCAATTACAGAGGTGGTTGGAGCGGATAAAATTGACCGAATTAAAATGGAATTTGCCATTGGAAATGGATATTATTGTTCTAAATCTGGTGATTTTGAGGTGACGGATGAACTGGTAGAGCAGGTAAAGGCAAAAATGCAGGAATATATTGACAAGGATTTGTGTATTATTAAAAAATCCATGCCTTTGGATGAAGCCAATGCTTTGTTTGAAACGCAGAAAATGACAGATAAAGTCAGCCTGTTTCGATATCGGGGAAACTCAACGGTGAATGTATACAATCTGGACGGCTATTATGACTATTTTTATGGGTTTATGCTGCCTAGTACGGGATATGTAAAACATTTCGACTTGCAGAAATATAAAGATGGTTTTATGCTGATTTTGCCGTCAATGGAAAATCCTACAGAACTGGAGGCATTTCAACCATCACCAAAACTATATAGCTGTATGCAGATCGCATCTGGTTGGGGGATAAAACTGGGCGTTGATACGGTGAGTGACTTAAATAATCAGATTATGGCAGGCGGTTTTAATGAATTGGTTTTAGTGCAGGAAGCTTTGCAGGAACGCCGTATTAGTGAAATCGCGTCGGATATTGTATCTAGGAATGGCGTGAAATTTGTAATGATTGCTGGGCCGTCCTCGTCGGGAAAAACCACTTTTGCACATCGCTTATCCGTTCAGCTTAGAACATATGGACTAGTGCCGCATCCAATTGCAGTGGACGATTACTTTGTTGACCGCGAAAATACGCCAAAGCAACCCAATGGCGATTATGATTTTGAATGTTTAGAAGCAATTGACATTCAGCAGTTCAATCAGGATATGTGCGATTTGCTGGAAGGAAAAAAAGTTGAACTTCCTACATTTAACTTTGTAACAGGCAAACGCGAGTACAAGGGAAATTATAAGCAGCTTGGTGTGGATGATGTGCTTGTAATAGAGGGAATTCATGGATTAAATGATAAAATGTCTTATGCGCTTCCAGCAGAGAGTAAATATAAGATTTATATTAGTGCGCTGACTACATTAAATATTGATGAACACAACCGGATACCAACGACCGACGGAAGATTGCTGCGTCGTATGGTGCGCGACGCAAGGACGCGCGGCGCAACAGCAAAGCGAACGATTCAGATGTGGCCGTCTGTGCGTAACGGTGAAACCAAAAATATTTTTCCATTTCAAGAAAGCGCAGATGCTATGTTTAATTCTGCATTAATTTATGAACTTGCTGTTTTAAAACAGTTTGCAGAACCATTGCTGTATAGTATTGAACCGGGAGAACCAGAGTATTTTGAAGCAGTAAGACTATTAAAGTTTTTAAGTTATTTTCTTGGGGTAAGTACAGAGCATCTGCCCAATAATTCTATTGTGCGAGAGTTTATTGGCGGAAGCTGTTTTAAAGTGTGAAAACCGTATGGCAACTGTAGCAAATGATCGCGGCTTTGAATTGTCTTGGGTTGCAAAATCCATCGACAGTGCAGAGGTGAGGAAAGTCCGGGCTTCGCAGGGCAGGATGCCGGATAACGTCCGGTAGAGGTGACTCTAAGGCTAGTGCAACAGAAATAAACCGCCGCATATGATATGCGGTAAGGGTGGAAAGGTGGTGTAAAAGACTACCGCCTCTAAGGTAACGAGGAGGGCATATGTAAACCCCATCCGAAGCAAGACCAAACAGAGAGCGATAGACTTGCCCGGTCTGCTTTCAGGTAGGTCGCTTGAGGCTGTCGGTAACGATAGTCCTAGATAGATGATCATTCGTGCCGTTGGGAAACTGGCGGTATCGACATAACCCGGCTTATCGCTGCGGTTGCCTATCGTTTGATATTGTATAATCGAGTAGGGAAACATTCTTCTTCCCTACCCACCGCGCGACCCGTGCCGCCGTCTTAGCGGCATATTTCCTCTGCATGGGTCTGCGCATCTAAAATGCCGCTTTTTAAGCGGCGTTTTTGCTATATACACGCCGATTAGAGGAAACATGCCATTGTATGGCGCATCGGCGGTGCGCGAGTAGAAAATCCAATATATAGAGCACCCTATAAATAGGAAATAGGAATCTTCCCTACTCGATTACATCTGCTGCAAAGCAGAAGGCAAAGTGGCAGCAATTATTGACAATAATATGCGTTTTATATTAGATGGTGAAAAAACGCCAGCAGAGTTGATAGCATTATTAAAGGAAGATGCTGTGTTTCGCGTAAAAGTCTGCATCAGGACTTGGAAATTTTTCAAAACCAACCAGCGACAGCAGTGTGGAAAACAGTACAGATTATGGTGAAAGGACTTTATGTGCTGGCGCGTAAACGGTATCAGTCCGCAGATCAAATGCGGAAAAATATAGAGGAATTAATACAGCGTATTGATGGAACGGAAATTTCGCATAGTGTGTTTTGGGAGTGCAGCCGCCAAATATGAAAATTGGATGATCAATGGGCTGCGTATATTGGGGAGTCGAAGGAGGAAGCAAAGGAGTGAAAAGAGCAATAACAAAATAATGATTAATGCAAGATAGAAATTTAATTTAGAGATAGTTTAGAGATTTCTCTGTTATAATGAATTCCAAGGTGTTAGTCAGTAGAACACCTATTTCTTCAATAAAATTTGTAGCTTGAAAAAGCGTGCAGTTAAAGAAAGAGGAGGTTCATTATGAAGAAAAAATGGATAGCAGCAGTAGTTTTAAGTGTATTTATAGTAACCATAGGGGCTGGCTGTGCAAAGCAACAGGACGCTCAGGTAGATGCCATAAAGCAGGAATCCTTGGAGAATGAGGATAGGAAAACACAGGAAAACAGTGCATTGCAAGGAAACGAGGCAACCGATGCAAAGGCGCAGTCTGATGGCATTGAACCAACGACAGGAGCAAATAGCAAAACAACAGAAATTTTGGATGGAAACGTAAGAGGAATTGGTGACAATGGTATTGTTATCATAAAAACAAGGTTAGAGGAAACGGATGAAGACGGCGTTGCTTTAGCTGTAGCTCCAGCACCGGGGGCTGAAACAGAAGAGGATTATGTGGGTGTCAACTTTACAGATCAAACAAAAATGGAACTCCATATTGTGAAAAATAATGGAGTGAACCCAGAAGAAGATATTACTGTTCAACAGGCTTCGTTGTCTGACATCAAGGACGATATGAGTGTTACATTAGAGGGGTATTATGACGAAGAGGTCTTTGTAGCGGAAAAAGTAATACTTTATGAGTTTGTATAAATGGTTTATAGGATTAATTGCCCAATACATAAGTCTGATCTAACTGGCAGTCAACCGGATAGATCAGACTAAATTTTTACATATCTTTTACATCTTTATAGTATATCCCATTTCGAGCAGTTCCGTTAAAATAACGAATGAATTAAAGGATACTAAATATTTTAGATGACATTCCTGTTTTTCAAATATTTACGCTTGACAAAGTTTCTTTTTGTTGTAAAATAGTTCTAAAAAGAACAAAAAGGAGAATGCAATGATTCCGCTAAATCCATGGGAACATCAAAATGCAATCAAGGCACTTTATTCAAAATGTGTGGAAGGGGTCTGTGTAAAACATAACATTACCCGAATGGAATTGGACATCCTTCTCTTTTTAGCCAATAATCCATGTTTTGATACAGCATCAGATATTATTGAGGTCAGATATCTGTCAAAATCTCAGGTATCGTCTTCCATAAAACTTCTGGAACAGTGCGGTTATATAAGAAAAGCGTATTTGAAATGCAACCGTAAGACGGCACATTTGAGGATATGCAAAGGGGCTATGGGCATCATCCATGATGGGCAGGCGGCGCAGGAGGAATTCATTTCAATCATGCTGGATGGTTTTTCACAGGAGGAAATTGACAGCATGAAAAAACAAAATGATCGTATCCTGCGCAATATCAATACTTATCTGAAAGGGAAGGAGGCAGAATAATGTTAAAATTTTTCATTTGTTTTATTGCAGGAATTGGAGCCGGACTTGGAACGGGGTTTGCGGGGATGAGCGCCGCCGCTGTAATCAGTCCTATGCTGATTACTTTTCTGGGGCTTCCGGCATATGAGGCAGTCGGTATTGCACTGGCGAGTGATGTTCTTGCAAGTGCCATAAGCGCATACACTTATGGAAAAAATAAAAATCTTGATATTCGCAATGGCCTTGTAATGATGGTGACTGTTCTGATTTTTACATTGGTGGGAAGCTTTGCCGCAAGCCGCGTTCCGAATACCACTATGGGCAGTTTCTCCGTATTCATGACACTGCTCCTCGGGATCAAATTCATCGTAAAGCCTGTTATGAGGACAAAAGAATCCATGCAGGCAGTCAGCGCAAAAAAGCGTATCATACAGTCAGTTGCCAGCGGAATAGTTGTCGGGTTTATCTGTGGTTTTGTAGGTGCGGGCGGCGGAATGATGATGCTTCTGCTCTTGACCAGCCTGTTAGGGTATGAATTAAAGACTGCTGTTGGGACAAGTGTGTTTATCATGGCTTTTACGGCCTTTACAGGTGCTGTCAGTCATTTTGCCATAGGCGGTATGCCGGATGTATGGTGTCTGCTGTTCTGTGTGGCATCCACACTACTCTGGGCGAGGATTGCCGCCAAATTCGCAAATAAAGCCAGCGCAGCGACATTAAACCGTGCAACTGGCGTTGTGCTGGCTGTTCTGGGAGTGGTCATCCTGACAGTGAATTACTTGAAATGGAAAAGCTAAAGTGCTGCTTTCCCACGTCCTGCAAACAGAGTTACCCACAATTCCGTAAGACAGCCAGTTATACACATTCCCACGAATGCCGACTACTACGGAATCCCATCCATCCATTTATGATAATATTTTTTTGAGACGCTGTAACCCTTCTGTTAAGTCGTTGATTGTTGGGGGAGTTATGACTGAAATTCTTGCGGTTTTATCAGCAGGTTTATTTCCTACCGTAAATCTTTCAGCACCAAATACTTGTACGCCTGCTTGTAAAGCACAAATTTCAAAACTCTTTCCAGTAAAGTAATCGGGTAATAATAAATAGCGAATTGGACAAGTAAGTTTACTTTCAACTAAGTAACCATTTAAAATTTCATTTACAATCAGATTGCGGTTTGATATTTCCTTTTTGCATTCCATAATGACCTCATCAGCAATGCCATTTATTATTAAATCCGCAGATATTGTAGAAAGTAACGCTGGATTTGATATATTCATGCTATACAATGCAGTTGCTAAATCACGGTGGTATTTTTCTGGAACATAAATAAAGGCAGTCCTTAGTCCCGGTGCAATCGTTTTGGACAAACTTGCTAAACATATAACTTGTTCAGGAGCAAAGGCAGCAATCGGCGGTAATGGGTTATCTTCCAGTAAGTTATTGATTGCATCTTCAATTATGAGTATATTTTCTTCTTGAGCTATTTGTGCAATCATTTTTCTTGTTTCTAAAGACATGATATGGCTTGTAGGATTATGAAAATCGGGTATCACATAAATGCCCTTTATGTTTTCGTTTTGGATTGCATAATATATTCCTGCTTCTGTCATTTTAAAATCTTTATGTTGTATTGCAACAAGTTGTACCCCTATCATTTGTGCAATCGTTTTTATGCCGGGAAACGTTACATAATCTGTTCCGATTCTATCCCCTTGTTTTAGTAGTCCACATACGGTAGCTGTCAAAGCATTTTGTCCGCCTGTTGCTAAAATAATATGCTGGCTATCCGTATGAAGCCCCATTTTGCGAAGCTATGCTGCTCCTGCGGTTCGCTGCATTTCAGTACCCTCTGATTCTGCATATGAAAAAAGCTTTAATGCGTCTGGTTTTTTTAATAGGCGTTCTGCATACTGTTTTACCTTGCGATTTGCTTCTATATGGGGGTATAGCCCATATGCACTAACTTATTTACAATTGTAATTTTAGTGGTATAATGAAATTGGGTGAATTTTATGGATATAAATGATTTAATCAAATGACTGCCGGAAGGCTACGAAAATGCCTGTTATAAAACAAAGGCTATGACAAGAAAGCGGACAATAAAAAATCCTCTTGATCTTTTGTGGTTGATTCTCTTCTAGCTCTCTGGAAATAAGTCATTGATTGATGTCAGCCAGTTTGCACTTATGAGTGGCATTGGCAAAATCAGCGATGTAGGATTTATGAAAAGGTTTGTTAAATGCAAAGATTGGATTATCTGACTTACTCATCATATCCTGTCTAATCCGGTTATTCAGTATAAAGAGTCAGAATGGCTCAAGCCTTACCAAGTTCTAGCTGTTGACGCATCAGACCTTGTGGAAAAAGGCGCAGTGAAAAAACTATGGCATCTGCATTATGCGCTGGATATATTTTCCTTAACATGCTGCCAGTTTAAGATAACACAGCAGTCCACAGGTGAAAGCCTTAAAAATTTTAAACGCACAAAAGGATGTCTTGTCATAGCTGACCGTGCATATACTTATTTGTTTTACGTAAAGTTAGTACATATGGTGGAAATCCCCAAACCCAACGGAAAAACAAGACCGCTGGGGATTCCCACAATTGTTGACCGCATAGTGCAGCAATGTATTTTACAAGTGCTTGAACCAATCTGTGAAGCAAAGTTCCATGAGCG
>VSNQ01000060.1 GCA_009774395.1 Lachnospiraceae bacterium | reverse complement strand
AAGAATCCGTAATGGAAGTGGGCTCTGGTGTTGCCACCACTAAAATTTCACCACTTGCCACCAAAAAATCAAGAACGGCATCCGATATCCCCGCCCCTGTATCTATTATAATTATATCGGCAATACTATCTAATTCCGCAAGATTTTTAATAATATAATTCAAATTATCCCCATTCAAATTGGATAATCCTGCAATTCCAGAGCCACCAGAAATAAATCCAATCTCCATCGGCCCCCATGTGATAATCTGCGTAATATTTTTCCCTTTATAAATTAAGTCACTTAAGTTATGCTTGGGTACAGTTCCGAACATAATTTCGATATTTGCCATGCCAAAATCTGCATCCAATATAACTACTTTATAACCCATTCTCTTAAACTGACACGCCAGATTGATAGATGTATTTGACTTTCCCACACCACCTTTGCCGCTTGTCACCGTCAGTACTCTTGCAAGCGGTTTTGGCATAGGCTTTAATTTAATTACATTTCTTAACTGTTCTGCTTGGTCCATTCTTCCCTCCAATCACGCCGCACTGCGATATGCAACGCACTTCCTCTGCCTAACGTCTACCTCCTAATAACTGTTTTACTGTTGCCTGTGGATTGAAGTATTCAATATCATCAGGGACATTCTGGCCACAAGTCACGTATGAAAGCGGTGCACCTGTATGCATCTTCAAATTGTATATATTCCCTAGTGCCGTCGTTTCATCCAGCTTTGTGAAAATCAGTTTGTAATCTGCTATTTCCTTATAGGTATCTGCAATCTTCATTAAATCTCTGTATTTCGTCGAAGCCGATACCACAAGAAACACTTCTTTTTTTGCTGTCGTATGAACTGAACTGATTAATTCGCTCACGCCCTCGCATTGCGCTTCGTTATTTGGCGAATGCCCTGTTGTATCTACAAGAATATAATCGTAATCTCTATAATCCTCCGCCGCACTGGTAATCTCCTCTGCTGTATACACTACCCGAAATGGTACTTCCAAAATATTGGCGTATGTGCGCAACTGCTCCGCCGCCGCAATCCGGTATGTATCCGCTGTTAAGAGTGCTACCTTCTTTTTGTGCTCAATATGAAAATTAGATGCAATTTTCGCAATGGTAGTCGTTTTGCCAACGCCTGTCGGCCCCACAAAAAACACGACTCTCAGACCATCATTATTTTCCTCCACCATATAAGGCTTGCCGAACTTTAATATCATTCTCTGGTAAATCTCCGAAAGCATATAGTCCATTGTTACATCAGCCTTACAGTTTCGGTCTATTTCGTCTATAATTTCATTGGCATATTTTTCACTGACTTCATTGTCAATCATTTTGTTGTACAGCAGCCGCAAAAAACCGACGCGTTCCGTTTCCTCATCATCGTATCCGTCTTCCTCAAATTTATTTTCATCCATTGACATCCGAATCTCCTGTTGTTTGGATAGCTGTCGCTCTATTAAGTTCTGGAGCGTATCTAGCTTTTTCTCAATCCCAATTCCTTTCAGGTTTTCGCCCGAAGGCCCTATATTTTCTTTGTCTGTCTGCCATTCTCTCTTTGAAACCGGAGGTTTTTGCTGTGGTGCGAAGGCAGCCAACGCATCCGCTACCGCCCGCACATCACTCTCTAAATCATTCTCTGCAAATGTATTATCCTGCGAAATCCCTTTGCCCTGACTTAAACTTACTTTTACGCCCTCCGCCTTCACAGTAGAATTATCGTTGTCTTCCTCCTTGGCTACTGTTACTTCCACTCTCGTTCCCTTGAAAATACCGAGCAGCCCTTTTGACTTTACGTTTTTGGTATTCATCTCAACAATGTTATCGCCCAATTCTTTTCTCGCACTCTCTAATGCTTCCTCTTTTGTCTTCCCTTGAAATTTCTTAATTATCATGCTGTCACCATTCCTACTGATTGTAATTCAACGTTTGAATCAATTTCATTATACGAAACAACTACCAAATCCTTGAAGTAATCCTCCGTCAAACGCTTAAAGTACATTCTGACAATCGGCGAAGTAATTACTATCGGATTCTTTCCTAATTTCTCAAGTTTGCCGACCTCAGACTCCACAGATGCCATAATTGATTTTGTCTTGTCTGGATCGAGCGTAAGATATGCGCCCTGTTCCGTCTGCTTAACGCTGCCCATAATCTCCTGTTCTAAACTAGGGTCTAACGTAACAACGCTCGTTGTTTCATTGACAGGGAAATATTTATTGGAAATCGCCCGCTTTAAGCTTTGACGCACATATTCTGTTAAAATATCGGTATCTCTTGTCGATGCCGCGTGGTCTGCCAGCGTTTCAAATATTGTAACCAAATCCCTTACAGAAATACCCTCTTTTAACAGATTCTGTAATACTTTCTGAATATCGCCAAGTCCCAAAAGCTTCGGCACAAGTTCCTCCACAAGCGAAGGATTTGTTTCCTTAACATTGTTGACAAGGTTCTGAATATCCTGTCTTGTAAGCAGATCTGCAAGATACTGACGGATAATCTCTGTTAGATGCGTTGCAATAATTGACGGCGGATCAACAACTGTATAGCCGACACTCTCCGCACGTTCTCTCTGACTCTCCGTAATCCAGATAGCAGGCAGATGGAAGGATGGCTCGAATGTTGGAATACCGGAAATTTCCTCCTCCACAAAGCCAGGATTCATTGCCATATAGTGATCAAACAAAATCTCGCCCTCACTGACCTGTATGCCTTTTATCTTAATAATATACTGATTCGGATTTAGCTGAATATTGTCACGCAGACGAATAATCGGCACTACCGTACCAAGCTCAAGTGCAATCTGCCTTCGTATCATAACAACACGGTCGAGCAGGTCGCCACCTTGGTTAACATCCGCAAGCGGGATAATACCATAACCAAACTCCAATTCGATTGGGTCGACCTGCAGCAGCGAATTGACATTTTCGGGTTTGCGAATCTCGTCTGCACCATCTTCGCCCTCCTCAGCTTCCGCCTCAATCTGTGCAACTTCAATCGTATTGGCAATCAAACGTCCGCATATAATAAATGCTGCACCGAGCGCTACGAAAATCAAAGGGTTCAGCGGTGTTACAATACCAAGGAAGGCAAGCACCGCGCCTACCATATACAACACCTTGGGAATACCAAAAAGCTGGCTGACTAAAACAGTACCAAAATCCGCTTCCTTGGAACCTTTTGTTACCAAAATACCTGTTGACAGTGATATCAGCAGCGAAGGAATCGCACTAACAAGACCATCACCCATTGTTAAAATAACATATTTATTGAGCGCATCATTAATATCCATGCCTTGTCTTAATACGCCCATTAAGAGTCCGCCGATAATATTAATGCCTGTAATAATCAATCCGGCTGTTGCATCTCCCTTTACATACTTCACAGCACCGTCCATAGAGCCAAAGAAGCTTGCTTCCTGCTGCAGCTTGTCACGCTGTACCTTTGCCTCTGCGTCTGTAATAGCACCTGTATTTAAGTCTGCGTCAATCGCCATCTGTTTACCTGGCATAGCATCCAAGGTAAAACGCGCTGTAACTTCTGCAACACGTTCAGAACCTTTGTTGATAACGACAAACTGCACAATCAACAAAATTAAAAATACAACAACACCGATAATAACATCACCGGCACCCACAAAATTACCAAATGTAGCAACAACGTTACCCGGATTTCCTGTTGTTAGAATAAGACGGGTAGAGGATACATTCAGCGCAATCCTAAATACTGTTGTAAACAGCAAAATCGTTGGATAAAACGATAAATCCAAAACCTCTTTGGTAAACATTGTGGTAAACAGAACCGTGAACGCTACTGAGATGTTGAGTGCCAACAGCACGTCCAGCAACGTGTTGGGTATTGGCACAATTAACATAATAAAAGCACTCAGCAAATATAATGCCACACCTATGTCCGCTTTCTTCATGTCTTTGCTTCCCCCTTTGATACTTAACTCTTTATACTCCTAAATTTTCAGCAAAAAATGCTGCTCTCCAACAGCCGGAAACATTCCTCCCTTGTTTCCACCACAACATTCTTCTCCCACAGAACTGCTGTTTGTTGCCATTGTTTCCATATACAAAATACTATGCAGAAATAATAAAATTTTGCATACAAAAAGAGCCTAAAATTTACTTTACATAAATTATCTCACAATTTACATAATTTGTACATAATAATTTGCGATTTTTTCAAATTTTTTTATAGAATAAGGAAAAACCTTGTCACAAAAAAGGAAATGCAGCCATTCACAACTTTGCATTTCCTTGTAACTCCATTAAATTTTCCCTTGCATTTTATAAACCATAGCAAGAACCTCCGCAACTGCCTGATATAGTTCCGGCGGAATTTCCTGTCCTACCTCCACATTTGCATACAGCATACGGGCAAGTGGTTTATTTTCAACAATCTCCACATGGCTTTCACGTGCAATTTCTTTGATTTTCTGTGCCACATAATCAGCACCCTTTGCCAGCACAATCGGCGCAGTGCCTGCCGATGCATCATATTTTACTGCTACAGCAAAATGCGTCGGGTTTGTAATTACAACATCTGCTTGTGGTACACTCTGCATCATTCTGCGCTGCGAAGCTTCACGCATCTTGGCACGAATTTTACCCTTAATCTGCGGATCACCTTCTGCATTCTTAAACTCGTCCTTTACCTCCTGTTTTGTCATTTTGATATCTTTCTTAAACTTATATCTTTGATAAAACAAATCAGCAAAACCTACCAGCAGATAAATAAACGCAATTTTCAGCCCTGTGTTGATTACAATGCTCCCAATTACCTCCAATGCCTGGTTTAATGGCATTTCATAAAACCGGAAAAGATAAACCCATTCATCTTTTATCGTAAAAAAAATAACCGCTCCAATTAATACCACTTTAACAATGGACTTAAACAACTCCATTACTTTGCTTAGTGAAAACAATCTTTTAAATCCAGAAATCGGATTTAATTTGCTAAACTTTGGTTTTAGCGGCTTTGTCGTAATCTGAAACTTAAACTGCGACATATTAATACCAAATGCTATAATTAAGCCAATCATAAAAAATGGCAGTAGCTGCCGCAAAAGTTCTATATAAACCGAATTAAATAAAATTCGATAATCTTCTTTTACAATTCTTCCACCCCAAAATGTTGTATAATCCGGAATTTTATCATAGAGCATACCAAAAAGCGACATAAAATTCTCGCCCATTTTTCCTATCCAAAATTTCAAAATCAAAAATAGAGCAATTAATTCTACCGCATTCGATAATTCCTTACTTTTTGGAACCTTACCATCTTTTCTGGTATCGGATTTTTTCTTAGCAGTCGGTTCCTCGGTTTTTTCTCCTCCCGGCCCGTCCGCTGCAAAAAATTGCAAATCAAACTCTAAAATCACATCATGCCCTCCACCATTTCTACAATTATTATCTGCATTTGTGTTGAGATAAAATTGCAAACCATAGGCAGCAGCCTTACCGTTATCATTATAACTGTCAAACCTGCAAGCAGTTTCAGTTGAATACCAACAGAAAACATATTCATCTGCGGCGCAAGCTTTGCCAGCAGTCCCAGCACAACATTCATCAATGTAATACTTGCAAAGATCGGCAGACAAATCCGGAATCCAATAATAATGTATGTGCTTAAAAAGCTAATCAGCGACGCTAACAGACTGTCTAAATCTATCTTTACACCCGCAATTGGAATTAATTGATATGTTTCCATTAATGCCTTTAACAGATAATGATGCAGTCCTGTTGTATACAAAATCATTGTTGTCCCATATTGCAAAACAACACCTGTAATGGAGGACTGTTCATTTGTTGTAGGATCAAACATATTCGCCATTGACAAGCCAACTTCCATATCAATAATTCTTCCCGCAAATAAAACAATGGAAGTACATAGCTGTGCTCCCAAACCAATTAACAGACCCACTACGACTTCCTTTAAAATAATTACGCTATATCCTAGCAGCGTAGCATATTGCGGGTACGGCTGCTCCGGCCCGAATTGATACATTACATAGGTGACAAAGATGCTCAACGCCACTTTTGTATTATTTGGAACCCCTTTTGTACTAAAAAAAGGAGCAGAAAACACGAAACTCGCAATTCTTACAAACATCAGTAAAACCAGATCCCATTCGCGCGTCGAAAAAGATAAGTTAATCATCTAAGCCAAACTACTCCTCTCCAGCTCTCACCGGATATAAAGGGAAAAATCTTCCCATAAAGTTACCATATAAGTTACCATATTATTTAATATCCAATGACCTAGTATCATCAATGTAATAAACATTCCGACCACCTTTGGCACAAAAGTAAGTGTCTGCTCCTGAATGGAGGTTACTGTCTGAAAAATACTAACCGCCAAACCAATAACTAAAGAAACCAATAGTGGCGGCGCTGCCGTCTTTAATATTACAAATAGTCCCTCCTGCATAATGTCTGTTACCAGTTCAACTGTCATTTTTTATCCCCCTATCTGCTCTCGACGGACTATCCATCAAATATTAAACAATAGTTTTCCGCTAATAAAACGTTTTCACCAGATTTACAATAACCAAATTCCATCCATCTGCAAGTACAAACAGCAAAATTTTAAATGGCATAGAAATTGTTGTCGGCGGCAACATCATCATACCCATACTCATTAATACAGACGCGACTACCATATCAATAACAATAAATGGTATATAAATAATAAACCCAATAATAAATGCGGAGCGAAGTTCACTAATAATATATGCTGGAATTAATACCGCAGTTGGTACCAGTTCCTCAGTTGCACCATCCCAAGGCGTACTTGACATCTCCATAAATACATTAATATCCGCCCGCTGCGCTTGTGAAAACATAAATTGGCGCATTGGCTCAACTGCTACTGCAAATGCCTCCTCATAACCGATTTCTCCTGCGTCAAAAGGCGCAATCGCTTCTGTATATATCTTCGTAAATGTCGGCTGCATTATAAAGAAAGTAAGAAACAACGAAATTGCAATCAACACCTGATTCGGTGGTGCTGACTGCGTATTTAATGCTTGTCTTGTGAAATGCAAAACAATCAATATTCGAGTAAATGATGTTATTGTAACAAGCAGAATCGGTACCAGCGCAATTGCTGTTAACATCAGCATAATCCGCAGTGTACCGTTTAATTCTCCATTTCCGTTACCATATGTTCTAATCGTTATTCCGTTGGAAATATTAAAATCATCCAAATCCTCAGCAGTCTGCGCGGAACCAGGCTCATTAATGTTTGTCCTGTTTTCCTCACCATTCTGCTCATTTAAAATCTGCCCTGCGGCTGCGTCATCCTCCGCTGTAGCTGATACCACCGCTACGTTGGCAGCCACGACTACAAATACCATAAGAAGCATACTGATAAGCTTTCGTACCTCATGCTTGATATTGTACTTTTTACCTGAGTCCTTCATAACAATAACCACAACTTTCTACTTTTTGAGTTTATCAAATATATCTTTAAAACTAATATTCATTGCTGTGCCTGTATCCGCTTTGCCAAACTCTGAAATGTCGTCCTTTGTTAATTCTCCAAGTAAAGTGACCGTATCCTTACAGACCGCATAGGAAAAATATTTTCCCCCGATTTTCACAACCTGAATATATTTGTTTGGTGCTATTTTGAATGTCATTAAAATTTCTACGCCGGCGCTTGAAAGCTTTCCATTTTGCAGCCCTGCCGTAAATTTTGTTACGTAATATGTAAGCACCAATACAAATATAAAAATCAGCAATACTGTTAACAATTGCACAATGGAGTCTAAGCCATTTGATGTCGATGATATCAGCATACGAACGCCTTAACCTACCACTTTCTTGACCGCTTCTAAAACCCTCTCCGCTTGGAACGGCTTTACAATAAAGTCTTTCGCACCTGATTGAATCGCTTCAATAACCATTGCCTGCTGTCCCATTGCAGAACACATAATTACATTCGCACCTGGATCAATTGCTTTAATCGCTTTTAATGCCTGAATACCATCCATCTCTGGCATTGTAATATCCAATAATGTCAAATCCGGTGATGCTTCCTTATATTTATCCACAGCGATTTTGCCGTTCTCTGCCTCAGCAGCAATTTCATACCCATTTTTTGTCAGAATATCCTTAATCATCATTCTCATAAATGCTGCGTCGTCTACGATAAGAATTCTTTTCGCCATATTCGTTCTTGTCCTTTCTGAATTTCAATCATTATTAATTATCTTACAATTTCCATAATCCTGACACCAAAGCTTTCTTCGATGACTACTACTTCGCCTTTTGCTACAAACTTGCCATTAACAAGTACGTCAATCGGTTCACCTGCAATTTTGTCAAGTTCTATAATCGTACCTGGCGCAAACTCAAGAATATCAGATATCGACTTACTGGTTCTACCCAATTCTACAGTTACCTCTAACGGTACATCCTTAATTAATCCAATGCTTTCTGCACTGACCATCTCGCCTTGTCCGGGCGCAAAATTCTGGAATTGTGCGGGTTGGATATTAACATTTGGCATACCATAACCCATGCCTCCCATTGGCATTTGCTGTGGCATTCCCATCTGCATTTGCGGCATTCCCATTTGCATCTGTGGCTGCATCTGCGGCATTCCCATTTGCATTTGCGGCATTCCCATATTCATCTGTTGCTGCATTCCCATATCCATTTGTGGCTGTTGCATTCCCATATCTTGTGCAGCTGGTGCAGGTGCTGGTGTGGGAGCCGGCGCTGGTTCTGCACCGCCTGTCTGCTGTGTCATAAATGTATCATAAATTGATTTAGCAAACTCTAATGGATATAACTGCATTAATGTAGAATCTACTAAGTCATCAATCTGCATCCGAAACGAAATCTTCACGAACTTTTCTTCAAGGAACGGCGATAATTCACTAGGCTCCTTTGTCTGTAAATCAACTAAACTTGCTTCTGGCGGGCTGATATCAATTGTTTTGCCCAGCATGGAAGAAAGCGATGTTGACGATGAGCCCATCATCTGATTCATTGCTTCTGATATTGCACTTAAATGCAGGTCATTTAATTCCCCTTCAATATTGGTACCGTCACCACCCATCATTAAATCCGTGATAACTTTAACATCATGTTCCTTTAATACCAAAATATTGGTACCATTTAAGCCAACCGTATACTTAATCTGAATAAAAACACATGGTCGTTCATAATCTCTTACTACTTCTGCCCATCTGCACATCTCCACTTTCGGAGTTGTAATGTTTACTTTTCTGTTTACGAGCGAAAACAGAGTTGTCGCTGAAGTGCCCATACTAATATTGGCGACTTCACCTATCGCGTCTTTTTCTATGTCCGTTAGGTCATCTCCACCATCCTGCGCTGTTGCAGTGGCTGCGGAACCATCACTGTCTGCTGATAAATCCACACCATTTAACAACGCATTTATTTCATCTTGAGATAACATACCATCCATTGTCTTAATCCTCCTCCCTATTCACCGATGTTACTCTCACTGCGTATGCCTCTTTGCTTGCTCCGGGCACCGCACTGAACTTCTTAATATTGCCCACATAGACGTCCAGTTCGTCATCCACTTTGGAATCAAGCCTTATGATGTCACCTACTTGAATATTTACAAAATCATGCACTGTGATAACACTTTTACCAAGTACCGCTTTTACAGGAACATCCACTCGCCGTACCATCGATTCAATAAACTGTTCGTAATCCTCGTCATCCATCTTCTGCAAGCTTGAATACCAGAATTTCGTATTTAATCTGTCCATAACAGATTCCAGTGTAAAGAAGGGCAGACACACATTCATCAAACCTTCAACATCGCCGATTTTCACATTCATCGTGACGAGCGCCACCATATCGCTCGGCGATATAATCTGGGCAAACTGCGGATTTGTTTCTATCCGCTCCAAAAAAGGATTTACTTCTGCAACGTTTTTCCAAGGCTCTCTAAGAAGTTGCATACAGATAACCATAATCCGCTCAATAATGCTCATCTCAATTTCGGAAAATTCCCTCGGTTTCTCCAGTGCCTCACCTCTGCCCCCCAGCATTCTATCTATAATCGCATATCCTAGCCCGCTTGTCAATTCCATAATTATGGAACCAGGCATCGGCGAAAAATTTACAACCGTGAGCAAAACCGGATTCGAAAGGGCATTGGAAAACTCTGCAAATGTTACTGTTTCTGAACTTGCTACATTTACTTGTACGTTTTTTCTTAAATATACTGGCAAATTCGTTGACAGCAATCTTCCATAATGGTCAAAAATCATATTTAATGTTCTTAGATGTTCTTTTGAGAACTTTGCAGGACGGCTGAAATCATAATTTGTTACACGCCGTTCATCCTTCTCCTGCATATCCTCCACGTCCAACTCGCCGCTGCTTAACGCCGCAAGCAGACTGTCAATCTCACTTTGAGATAGTACCTCTCCCATGTCGCCAACCACCCCCTATAGCTTAGTCCAAGAGGTATCTAAATTATTTCTAATTATATAAGAAATTATATGATACTGCATATATAAAATCAGAACCGAAAAGTTCTTGGACTTCTGAAAGGATTTCTTTTTTAATCTGGGTAGAGCTTATCTTTGCCTCATCCATGGTGTAATTTGCCATTACAGAAAAGATAATATCCTTAATCAAGCCTTCCCTGTCCGTCATTGTTTCTGAATATGTTGCAAAGTCTTCATGCTTCGTATTCATGGACAGAGATACATTTCCAACCGCATAATGGCTACTGCCATCTTCGCCCGTTTTTAAAGGAATCGTCAGTTCCTCTTGAATCGTATGTACCTGTGTATCCGCCATAGATACGCTCCCCGGCACATCCGACTGCGGCAGCCCGTTTATCTCAATTCCAAGAACTGCAGAAATATCCGCCACTAACTGTGCCGTCTTTCTTGATGCGCTCGACACGCTTACCATCATAATAGCTGACAGCACAATATTGACCACCATCAGCGCCAGAATAATGATAGATAATAAGTTTCGTTTCATTTTTAAACTTCCCCCTTGTTTTAATTAGCTCCCAGCGCATTAAATACCTTGATTTCAACGCGTCTGTTCTTTGCCCTGCCTTCCGGCGTAGAATTATCTGCTATCGGCATGTATTCTCCTCTGCCGGAATGCTTCATAATACTTGGATCAATCGCTGAATTATCTTTCAAATAATTAAATACGGCAAGTGCTCTGTAGCTGCTTAAAACATCATTGTTCTCATATTTTCCGCCGTTTAAAGGCACAGAGTCTGTATGCCCTTCAATTTCAATATCGGAATCTGCATATCGAGTCAGCAATACCCCAATTTTATTTAATACTGGTATCGCTTCCTCTTTTAAATCCGTTCTGCCCGAATCAAATAGAAAAGCACCATTCAATGTAAGAAGTACGTAATCCGAAGTAAACTCCACATCCACAATTTCCTGCATCATGCTCTCTTGAAGTGCTTCTTCCATTCGTTCTGCCATTTGTTCTGAAAGTTTCATTTTCTCTGCTTCAAGTGCTTCCATTGCTGACTCCAAGTCCTGCAGTTCCTCCTTGTCTACACCAAGCTGATCTGCGATCTCATCAATTTTCTCACTGACTGCACTTGCTTTATCCTCTTTAAAATCCACGGTATCAGATTCTGAATCCGCGGTCTTTCCTGTAGAATTTATGTATTCGTCTAATTGGTTTAACTGGCTTACACCATTACTGACTAAAATACCGTCACCAATTGCCTGTGCTCCACCTTTAAAAATACTAAAAGTTGATTGGAAGGAATTTGCCACCGCTTCAAACTTCGCTGCATCTACGCTTGACATTGCGAACAACATAACGAAGAAACACATGAGCAGCGTCATCATGTCGGAGAACGTACCCATCCATTCGTCCAGACCTTTTTTAACTTCTTCTTCCTTCTTTTTTGCCATCAGCCTTCACCTCCGCCGCCTTCTTCACCGGATGCACCTCTATCTTTTGGTGCCAAGAATGACTTCAACTTTTCTTCAATAACACGCGGGTTTTCACCAGCTTGAATTGACAAAAGACCTTCTATCATAATCTCTTTCGCTTGAATCTCAATGGAATTGATTGCTTTAAGTTTATTCGCTGTCGGTGTGCAGACCCAGTTTGCAAGCAAGGAACCATAGAATGTTGTAATCAAGGCAACCGCCATAGCAGGCCCCAGCGCTGACGGGTCAGACATATGCTGCAACATAATAACCAATCCAACAAGTGTACCAATCATGCCCCATGCAGGACCCATTGAAGAACAAGTTTCCCACACACTGATACAGGTTTTATGCCTGCCTTCGATACTGTTTAAATCCGTTTCCAAAATACCACGCACCAATTCTGGATCGGTACCATCGACAATTAGCATAATTCCTTTCTTCATAAATTCGTCATCCAGGTTGCCCGCCGCTTCTTCCAGGGAAAGAAGACCCTCTTTCCTCGCTACGTTTGACAGTTCGATAATCTTCGTAATCATTTCTGGAACGTTTACATTCACTGCCTTGAATATCAATGTAAAACTCTTCATACCCGCAAGGAAATCCTGTAATGTGAACGCCATCAATGTAGCCATAAATGCTCCACCGAATGTGATCAGCGCTGAAGACGCCGACATAAAGAAATTAATCGCTGCCACTCCGTCATCACCTGTTACAATACCGAAGATAACCAGACCCAAACAGGCTATAAAGCCAATTAAAGACGCTAAATCCACTTTTCCACACTCCTTTTATTTCGGACACAATTCCCCTATGCCCATTTTATCCACATAAATATATCATACTGTAAGGTTACATAAATTGCAACAATTTTCTGAATTTTTTCGCAAATTTTATCAATTTACATCATTGTTACTATCTACTGCCATACAGCCTCTGAAATATTCCTGTCTTGTTAATTTTACTAGATTTTTTACTTCATGTCTACTTTCTTTTACAATTATTTTTTTTCCGCTGGTTAACGTAATCATGGTATCCGGCGTTTCCTCGACGGACTCAATTAAATTTGTATTTATCAATAATTTCGAGCCATTAATCTTTGTTACCTCTATCATATCATCCTCCAATTCCGTCGTATTTAACCATTTTTATTTTACATAATATTGCAAATTTTTTTCAATTGCATTCCCCCAGTCATAAAAATAGGGATAGTTAAGTCTATTCTCCTCTCCTATCCCAATTTCTGCATTTTATTTTATGTTACCACATTGTTGAAGCAGATAACGGGAATCGAACCCGCCTCTCCAGCTTGGGAAGCTGGCATTCTACCAATGAACTATATCTGCAAATGCACTGATGCCAGAGAACTTTATTACCAACATCAGAACAATATTTAGTATACAACAAGGAGATGAAAAATTCAAGCGTTTTTTCGGATTTTTTAAAAATTGTGCCAATCCGAAAATGCTAAGTTTTCATCCAATTCATCATATGCTGCACACATGATTTTATGATCAAAATCAAAATTATCGAAACACTGGAAACAAATGCATCCATCGTCTAGATTCAAGCACTCCGGCTCGATTGAAGTAAGCAAAGCATCCAGATCCAGCATTGGAAAATTTTTTCTTATCAATGCCTCTACATCTGTCTTTTTTAAACTTCCATCATTGGGCACATCATCATATTCTGTTAAAATTTCGTCCATTTCTTCCCAATAAGGCTGATACACTTCCTCCTCAGGGTCATCCGGCAGCTTGTCTTGTATCGTTATCTTTTCATTTTCCCAAAATGCCAAGCCGCAGTCTGCCATATTGGAAAAAACATTAATTAAGAAATTATCATTTACCTGCTTGCTGTTTTGCTGTATCTTTTTCTCAAATTCATTGAAATAATCGGTTAAAAAGCGTGCAATATCTTCATTTGTGCAGTGCTCCATATCCAGATTATTCGATAAAATATTCCAAAGCTTGATATCCTCCAGGCTATCACCAGCCCCAAGCGAGATATCGTCATCCTTGTATACACCCATATATCCCATATTAAATGTACCTTGGACTTTCACTTCTTTGTTTTGAATTTGTATTGTAATCATCTTCTTAGCCTCCAAATTAGTGCCTTAGTGTTTACAGCATGCGCGCCCGCAATTCTTCCCCGCTTAATGGGCTTAAATACGCCGGTGCAATATCGAATACGGTTTTGCATCCAGTTATCCCCTCTGCTTTCATACGGCAGGCGGCTCTTGCGTAAGCTGCGATTACGGATGCTGTAAATTCTGGATTGGAGTCAAGTTTTAGGCTGTACTCAATAACATGGCTGTTTTCTTCGTTCCAGCCAGTTTTTCCACTGCGGATCACAAAACCACCATGGGGTATTCCGCTGTGATTTTGATTCAATTCTTCCTGCGTAATAAAATGCACAGTTGTATCGTAATCTGCAAAATAATTTGGCATATGTTTGATTTCTTGTTCAATTCTGTCTAAATCTGCGCCGTTCTCGGGCACGACAAAACATTCTCTTATATGTTTTTCGCGAGTGGAGAGTTGCGGATTTTCGCCATTGCGGACTGCTTCGAGTGCTTTATCCACTGGAATTGTATATTGTTTGCCGTCAGCAACGCCTGCAACCCTTCTAATTGCGTCAGAATGTCCTTGACTTACGCCCTTTCCCCAAAAGGTATCATCATTTCCATTAGGAAGGACTGCATTTGCATATAAACGGTTCAGTGAAAACATTCCCGGATCCCAGCCTGCGGATATTACTGCAATGTTGCCGCCCTCTTTCGCCGCTTTATCCACATTTTCAAAATGCTCTGGAATTTTAGCGTGTGTATCAAAACTGTCTACCACAGTAAAATAACGTGCATATTCTGGTGTCTGTTTGGGTAGGTCTGTTGCACTTCCGCCGCATAGAATCAACACATCTATCTCGTTTGACATACTTTGCGCCTTTTCTGCGGAATATACTGCTGCACCTTCTGTTAAAATCGTAACGCTCTTTGGATTACGACGCGTAAAAACTGCCTTTAATTCCATATCAGGATTCTGCTTTATCGCACACTCAATCCCTCTGCCTAGATTACCATATCCCATTATACCTACTCGAATCATTATTATACCTCCTCGTATGCCGTAGCACACATACCAATATTATTTTCAAGCTTTTTTCTTAATTTTTTCAACGTTTTCTAAATATATCGAAACTTCACCGCATTCAGGGCAAATCGCAACTTTGGGTTCTTCCATGCGACCACGCCACCATTTACTTTCATCATCTGTCAAAACAATTCCATAAGCAGCGCCCTTTATCTTAATCCCACAGTTTTCAATCATAGTAGTTCCACACCGAATACATTTTCTCAAAAATAATCTCCTCCATATCTCCATATCCAATATCAAATGCTACCAGACACTTATCCATTCTCCTTTTTTCAATACAAGTTCTTTCTGGTTACCGTTATAAACAAATGTTCTATTTGTATCGCATCCGCTGCAAATCTCTGCTTTTAACAATTTTCCACCGCTCCACTCCAGATTCATGCGTGCATTTCCACGAACTCTTACGCCTTTTATGTTGCCGCTGTCCCATGCTTTTGGAAGCGCAGGCAGAATTACAATACGATTTTCGTCGCTCTGCACAAGCATTTCTACCATAGCGGCGACAGAGCCGAAATTTCCGTCAATCTGAAACGGCGGGTGATTGTCAAATAAGTTAGGCAGTGTTGACTGGATAAATAGCTGTAAAAGATTTTGATGCGCCTGTTCGCCATCCCAAAGTTTGGCGTAATGGTTAATGATCCATGCACGACTCCAGCCAGTATGACCTCCACCGCCCTCCAGCCGCTTTTGCAGCGTTCGTTCCGCTGCCGCCGCCAGTTCGGGCGTGCCATCCTTTGTAATTTGGCAGGACGGATGCAGCCCGTACAAATGAGAAATATGCCTGTGCCCTGGTTCTTTTTCACCATACTCCTCACACCACTCCAAGATTCTGCCATCCGTTCCGATCCGTGTCGGTATCAGCCGCTTGCAGGCATCCTGAATCTGTCGGTCAAGTTCGTCTTCTATACCCAAAATTTTTGCAGCTTTATTGCACTGTGTAAACAAGTCCCGCAATATCTGATTGTCCATTGTCACACCAATGGAATTTGCCCCCTGCTCACCGTTTGGAAGAATAAACGTGTTCTCTGGCGATACACTTGGACAGGTGCATAAATATGTTCTCCCATCAATTGTATACTCTATACAGAAATCAAGGAAGAAGAGCGCCGCCTCCCGCATAATCGGAAACATCTCTTTTAAAAATTCTGTATCACCAGTATATTCATAATGTGTCCAAATATGCGTACAAAGCCATGCGCCGCCCATAACCCAAAAACTCCCAGGAATCCATAATTCCTGTGGTGCCGTATCGCCCCAGATATCTGTATTGTGATGCGCCACAAATCCGCGGCATCCATACATTACCTGCGCTGTTTTCTTTCCATTTGGCAGCATTTTTTTCAATAAATCAAACAGTGGAAGATGACACTCCCCTAAATCACAGATTTCCGCGGGCCAGTAATTCATCTCTGTATTAATATTAATTGTAAATTTTGCATCCCATGGCGCTTCTATATCCTTATTCCAAATGCCTTGCAGCGTCGCCGGAAGCGTATTGGGACGACTACAGCTAATTAAGAGATATCTGCCAAAATTAAAATACAACTGTTCTAAATCCAAATCCGTTTCACCATGTACAATGTTTTGCAGCCTTTTGTCTGTTGGAATTGGCTGCGCTTCTGGTGCGCAAGTTTTTTCTTTGCCAAGCTGTAGCAATACCCTGTCATAGTATAAACGATAATCCAAAATATGTTTTTGTTTTAAACGGTTGTACTCCTGCGAAGCTGCATACGCTAACCGCTTATGCAGTACTTTGCCCAGCATATCCACTGCATTTTCTGCCTCCGCCTTATATCGGTATGTCGTCGCCGCACTCCAATAAAGATAAACCTCTGACGCATTTTCAATTGTAATGGTTTCACCAATTATCGTCACCGTTCCCTGTGGTACGGATGCCTTACACATCATTGCGTAGTCCAGCCCATCGCGCCCAAGATTGCCGCCAAGAACAATACTATCCTCCGCATCCGCATACCTACCTGCATAATCATATATATGGTGACGTGTTTGTAGTATATCCAAATTTAACTTATTTTTTCCGCTTGCTGTTAAATGGATTACGCAGACATTATCAGGTGCAGACATAAATATTTCTCGTTTGTACTTTGTTTCGTCAAATTGAAAATAAGTGTATGCAACTGCTTGTTCCACATCAAGCCCCCGCTCATAATCTGTTACCCTATCCTCTGTAAACATAGCGCCGAAATCATAATCAATAGATATATCCCCTAACGTCTGATAAATCCGCATTCCCTGCGGTGTTCCGCCAAGTGCCTGCTTGCACAAACGTTCCGCCTGATGAATTTTGCCTTCCTTTATTAACGCTTGAATCTGGGGAAGCTTTTCTTTCGTGCTGGGATTATTTCGCTGCATCTGCCCGCCATACCAAACAGATTCTTCATTTACTTGTATCTGCTCGCTGCGAATCCCACCAAAAACCATACCACCAATTCTGCCATTACCTATTGGAAGCGCTTCATTCCAATTCTGTGCAGGCTTCTGATACCATAACACAGTTGCATTTTTTTTCCTGTTATCTATTGTTTGCATAGCTTACCTTTACTCCCTTACCAATCCCAATCACCATAACGATCGGGGGCTTCGCCTTTACTTTTAAGCACAAGCGGCTCCTTTGTCACCTCGTCGGTATACCGCAGTACCTTACACTGAAAAAGCCATTCTTCCCCAAAGTCAAACAGGTATTTAAACTTTAAACCAACGCTCAAATGCAGCTTCTTCAACGAACAATTGATTGTTTTCTTAGAAGCGTCTTCAATTCCATCTGCATAATAAGCATCCTGATCACTCCATACAACATTATCCATAAAGAACACATGCGCGCGGTTATCCTGAAATGCAAAAGCTTTTAAAATTGCCTTATGCAAATCGTAAAGCGTATTGTTTGTGGAAATTTGTAGATGACGATAGCAGCCTGTTTCATACGTTACGCTGATAAGCACCGACTTTCCTAATTCTCCCTGTCCAGACAAATCTTCCTGATCTGTGGGAATAAGACTAACAATCTTCGAGCCTTCCTGCTTCTGCGCTACTTTCCTTGTTTCCTTGTCCACCTCTCTGTGTCTTGCCTTGGCAAACTGCAAAATCTTATTTGCACCACCCGAAAGGCTATCTGGTGTGATTCCGTATTTCACAAGTTCATTTAACTGATCACGCAGTTCCTTTGGCATAGCCTGTATATCTTCATCACTAAAATTTAAAATCTCATTTAATAAGGTAGCAACCTCCGCTTTCTGCCCGCTTCCCTCTGAAAAATGCTCCATAAAAGCCTCCTCTGCATCATCTAACGCAGGCAGATTTTCTTTGATCAAAAGTGCTATATTTAACTTATCACACAAAGCCTTCAGGAAACAATAAGTTCTCTCATCCCTTACATGAAATGCTTTCGGACACAATTTTTCTGTAAAGAAGGCTTCCATTAGACAATCTAGCAGTTTATCAGCTTCTTTCTCCAAATCCATAACAGGCGATACTGGCAGCAAATATCCTGTTACATCTTCTACTACAAGAATCCCTATTGGAAAAGCAGGAACTTCTTTTGCATAATTCTGGACAGGCGTTGGAAACTGTACTATTTCGCACTCCCACACACCGCGTCTTTTTCCTTTGCGCATTTTTGCAATGCTAATATCATTAGACGGTGACGGCGACGGGTACACCAGCGGAAGCATTTGTGACAGTAGTGTCATTTTTAGAATATATTTTCCATTTTCTCTATCCAATAAAGGGATTTGCGTTACATGATTACGTACATCTTGAAATCCCACTTCCACAACTGTTATCTTCTCTAAAATTTTCGCCATTTCCACCGCAGCCATCAGCACTTCACTCAAAATGCGTTCCTCCTGCTCTGACTGCAAATTCCACGGAATATGTCTTGGCTGATATTTTTTAAACTGTGGACAAGACTCATATTTATTCTGCTTTATTTTATGCGCTTTTAGAAAAGTCTGCACTTCCCGATATTCCTCAGGGGATAATTCACTTGGTGCTGCCAATATGCATTGCAGGCAGCTTTGCTGCATAAAAAATTCCTGCCGCTGCAGCATTGTTAAAGACGCAATTACATCTTCGCTCTGCGCATTTAACAGCCGCATATAACTGTCAATTCCCACTTGACCAACATAAGCTGCAAGCGCACAGTGCTGCCCCGCCATACCCATAATGCAGACATAAGCGATTTCTCCATCTGACAATCTCACAGCAAATAGTTCTGTGTCTGTAACCTTTTTCCATAATTTTGTCTTCTTATATTGAAACGCTGCCTGCATCAGCTCATCTGAAACCATTTATTTATCCCCCTATTTTGTTTGCCATTATCCAAGTACATACTTATATACTCACAAACGATTCAATTTTAATTTATACATTATAATACACTAAAAAAGTAAACACTGTCAATTAAAAAACGATTTATACATATGTGTTGTGCAGAAAGGGAAATCTAATCGTTCGTGAGTATATCAAAAAATAATAGAATAAAAATAAAAAAAGTAGTTGACAGCATCCAAAGTTTGTAGTAATATATATTTTGTACTTAGGAAGTACAAAATATAGAAACGCGATAGTGGCGTAGTTGGTAACGCGCGACCTTGCCAAGGTCGAGACCGCGGGTTCGAGCCCCGTCTATCGCTTAGTTAGAATCCTTTGTAAATCAAGGGATTTTTTATTTTGCTACTTGATTATCAAATCAGCGTGAAGCTTTTAGAGAATCTGGAAAAGGGCTGCCGCATATATGTTTTCCTTAATGCGGCAGCCCTCTTTTTTCACTTTAATAGTTCGGAGATACAAATATGGAAATCTTGATAAATGCACACAGGAATCTCATCTTCAAAGCTATACTGAAAGGATTCCTTTTCATATTCGAAGTCAAAAACATTTACAGTACAGGTTTTGGGATTAATAATCCAGTATTCCCGCACGCCTGCAGTACGATATTTAAACAATTTAATTCCATAATCAATTCGTCCCGTGCTGGGAGAAACAATTTCTATAATCCAGTCTGGTGCACCATTACAGCCGCGGTCGTCCAATTTGTTTTTGTCACAGATAACAGAAATATCCGGTTCTACATAATTGTGGCTGTCTTGGTTTAGAAAGACTGCAAAAGGTGCAAGAAATACTTCACAGTTACCATTATTTTTGTCAATATAGTCAGAAATCTTACGTGCAAATGCATATGAAATTCTTTGATGGACTGTGTTCGGCGGTGCCATATCAAATATTTTCCCATCAATAAGTTCTGCTCTTTGTCCATCGGGGAGAGCGTAGATATCATCAATTGTATATGTTTGTTCTTGTGCTAATGCCATTATTGTTCCCTCGCTTTCTTACAATCTGTTCTGTCGTCATTTCCGTTTCATTATGATGCATTGATAACAGCGGTGTGTCAATTCGATATACAGTGTTTTTATATATAAATACTCCACTGCTCTTTCTCCTTAAACAATTTTATTCCCATTAGGAACTGTTAATAAATAACTTTTAAATAACGCGTAGGATTTTTCTTCGAGAGTGCCACTCAAAAATCAGGCGCATAGCGGGCTATGTAATTGATTTTTGAGTGGTGCTATCGGAGAACAAGACAAGTGGTATTAAAAGTTATTTTTGAACAGTTCCTTAGTTTCTAAAAATTATATTCTTTTGTTTCATCCATATAGCCGCTTCCCATATCCTTGCATATCGCATTCTTTATCAATGCCATAATATCTCTTATCTGCTGATAACGCCAATTGGGTTCTCCCGAAGAACCTTGTATTTGCTGTACTACACTTTCTCCACAATATTTTATTACCCACAAATGCCCATCTATAACAGCTTCTCCAATATCGTTGATATCAAGAATTGGAAGCTTGTCAGCTATCATTTGCATTATTTTAGTGATGGAACTTTTCGCAATTAGAAACATTGCCTTATCTTTTGGATTTCGATAAGACCTATAATATACAACCCCATTTTCCTGCATTGCTGCTTCAAACCAAAATCCCCACAAGGGGTTGTTAAAAACTTGAATATAGCGCACACAATCCCCCCTTTAATTATATGAGGTTGTCGCAATAAACGTTGGCTATGCAAGATATAGTATAAATCTCAGCACAATATTAGACTATCTTATATACATTTGCCATATTGCGACAGCCCCCATATTATAAAAAGCCTCATACTCTATCTCTATTCCAGCGTATACTTATATTTTAAATAATAAATCCGATACAGCGAAGCCTGCAGGCGTTCTTTTGAGATTGTGCCGTCGGCGACAGCCTGCAATACGCCTTGATATGCTTCTTGATAGTCCTCCGGCTCTAAAAGAACATCTGCCCCCGCTTGAATTGCTGCAATGGCGGCTTCTGCCGAAGAATATTTGCTGGTTATAGCGCCATCATTAAGCGCGTCCGTTATCACTACTCCTTGGAAACCAAGCGTATTGCGCAGGATATCCGTAATCATTACAGATGACAGGGAACTTGGTGTTTCATCACCAATCACTTCCTTTGCCGCTGCATGAGATACCATAATGCAATCTGCACCGTTTTGGATTGCTGTATTATAAATAACAAATTCACTGTTCTTCAATTCCTCCAAAGATTTTGTTACGGTAGAGGAACTGGGAAATTTTTGGAGTACTGCATAAATATGTGATGCCTGCATTGCCTGAACTGCCGCATTCACTAACGGCGCCGCTGTAGCAGCATCCGAACCGAATGTGCGCTCATTTAGGCTTGCACCTCCCTCAGCAGGGGCAACTTCGGCGACAGGCGCAAAATTCATATTGATACCATATCCCGCCAATTTTCCTGCAATGGTCCCGTATGCGCTCTTTACATTGTCCGCATCTGTTAATTCTGCTGCTTTTGCCGTTGTTTCTATTCCAAAATCTTTGTTATCGCCACACTCTCTAGCAACTGCCAGAAATAACGGATAATCTACAAAGTTTTTTGTATTCGCAAGCATCTCCTGGAATTGCTGTTCTGACTTAAAATTCTTGGCGCTGTAATACAAACCACCTACCGGATTCTCCGTAAGCGCCGTTTTTGTACCAGAACCTGCCTGAATTACTGTCTGCACGCCTGTAATAGACTCCGGCGATACCATAAACATTCCCGCAACCATCTGTTCAATCGTTAAATTCTGCAAATATTTATTTACCAATACATCCAGTTGATCTGTATCAATGGGTGTATTATTATCAGGCTCTAGCTCATCCCCTTCATTCGCTTCCTGCCCTGGCTCCTGCGGTGCCGGATCACTTTGCATTTCGCTTGACGCATTAGATTCTGCCTCCGCAACGGCATCATTTACCTTTTCATTATAATCCTTAATGTATTTTGTAACAGCATTCGCCCCAAAATAACCACCCGCAAGCACTACTGCAGCTACAACAATCAGCACCAAATACGCAAAAAGTTGATTCCGAATGCGCCTGCGCCGTCTTTTTTGCCTACTTGTCAGTTCCTTTTTCATTCTATTCCCTATAGTAAGGAACTGTCTTGAAACATAGCTGTCACATTTCGACAGTTCCTAATCCTTTATAAATTCAACATGCGCATCCCAAAATCTACTGTCAAAAATACGTACAAGCCCCCGAAGCGTTATATTTCAACGTATTTAATCACACAGAGGATACTTATCCGTCAGCGACTGTACGATTGCGCGCGCGCCTGCCACACCATCTTCCTGCTGTTTAATAACCATTGCGATTGCTTCTGCAACCTGATCCATATCTGCTTCCTTCATGCCGCGGCTGGTAACTGCGGGTGTACCAAGACGGATTCCGCTGGTGACAAACGGTGACTTCGGATCGTTTGGAATGGTATTTTTATTACAAGTAATATGCGCCTCGTCCATTAATTTCTCTACAGCCTTACCCGTTAAATCATATGTAGTAAGGTCTACAAGCATTAAATGATTGTCTGTTCCGCCGGAAACAATTTTAATATTCCTGTCCATAAGCCCTTTGCAAAGTGCCTGTGCATTTTTTATAATCTGCTGCTGATAGACTTTAAAATCATCGCTTAGCGCTTCTTGGAAGCAGACTGCCTTGGCTGCGATTACGTGCATTAATGGCCCACCTTGAATCCCAGGGAATATCGCTTTGTTAAAGTTATATTTATCTGCGGCTTCCTGATTGGCAAGTATTAATCCGCCGCGCGGCCCACGCAGTGTCTTGTGTGTCGTTGTTGTAACAACATCTGCATACGGCATAGGACTTGGATGCAGTCCGGCTGCCACTAATCCGGCAATATGCGCCATATCCACCATTAACACAGCGCCAACCTCGTCACACACTTCGCGGAAACGCTTAAAATCAATCGTTCTAGCATATGCGCTTGCACCGGCAATAATCATTTTGGGCTTGCACTCTAACGCCAACTGGTGCATTTTGTCATAATCCAGAAATCCATTGTCATCAACACCGTATGGTACTACCTTAAAATATTTCCCAGACATATTGACCGGTGAGCCGTGTGTTAAATGACCACCATGATCAAGATTCATTCCCATAATAGTATCGCCTGGCTGCAATACAGCAAACTGTACTGCCATATTCGCCTGTGCACCGGAATGTGGCTGAACATTTGCATAATCGCATCCAAAAAGTTTCTTTGCACGCTCAATTGCAAGATTTTCTACCACATCCACACACTCACATCCACCATAATAGCGCTTTGCTGGATATCCTTCCGCATATTTGTTTGTTAGCGGACTGCCCATTGCTGCCATCACTGCCTTGCTTACCCAGTTCTCGGAAGCAATCAGCTCAATATGGCTATTCTGCCGTTCCTGCTCTGCTACAATCGCCTCTGCAATCTGTGGGTCAACTTTCTTAATTTCGTCAAATGCGTACATAATCATACCTGCTACTAAAAACATATACCAATGTATATATGCTAGATGATTTGCTAAATTCTCTTCATCTAATAGCTTTTCCTTTCCTAAATTTTGTTTCATATTCCATTTCATTTGCCCTACGTGAATCTGGAAATATAGTATACCTTGTTTTCGCATATTTTACAAGGGTTATGTCAGTTAAAATGGAAAATCCTCTGGCAAATCCGATACCCATCTACCGTAATTCGCCTGCCGAGCTTGCCTGGAAGGTTCATCGCATTCCCTAAAATGCCGGAACGCATACGCGCCCACAGCCACATATCTTTTTTCTTAATATAATTCCAAAGTTCTTTTTTCTTCTCCAGATTTTCCTCCAATCCAGAGCGAATCAGCAGTGCCGAGGAAACTGTGGTAATAATATCCAAATAATTGCGCATATACCGCCGTACTTTCCCATTCGAACAAATACGCGGTTTTTCCTCCAAATAATAGTCTACCATTATTTTATTTACCATAATCTGCTGGTCAATCCTGCCAATCATAACCTGTTCATTTACTGACTGATCGGCACGTCCAATATAATAACGGTAAAAATTTACATCAAGATAATACATCGTCTTTACATATGGCAGCGGCTGAAACACAAAGATATTGTCAACGTAAAATGTATGCTCTGGAAGTTGTAAACCACATTCGCGCAATAAATTCGTTCGATAAATTACAGAATGCATTAGAATATACTGACCTACACGAAAATGCCGCACATCTTTCCATGTAAAAACACGTTCTTCCGGTAATGCATGATGATAGTGAATTACCTTTTTGCGCTTTTCCCCTTCTTTCTCATAGACAAAATTGCTAATCAACATATCAATAAACTGACCACCTTGCACCAAGTTATTGAGCAGTTTTAATATCTCTGTATATGCACTGAGACTTACCCAGTCATCACTATCTACGACTTTAAAATATAATCCTGCCGCATTCTCAATTCCCACATTTACCGCCGAACCATGTCCGCCGTTTTCCTTGTTTACTACCTTAACAATACTAGGGAAACGCTCCCTGTATTCCTCCGCAATATCCGCAGTATTATCACTAGATCCATCATTGACAATAATAATCTCTACATCATCTCCCCCCGGCAGCAGGGAGTCAATACATTTCCTCATATATGCGGAAGAATTATAACAAGGAATTGCAATTGTTAAAAGTTTCATGAATTTCTAATCTCCTTACCTAAGTCTGTTGCATTCGAATCGTTCCATTGTAATCAAACAATTCTTGATGTCACTGTAGCGTTGTTCTATATCCCCATCTTTTATCTCTGTATCCAAGCTAACTGCCATTGTATCAATCATTTCGTCGGTAATTGTCGGGTGCAGCATACTTAAAATTTCAAGTTTCCGCTCATAACTATCCGCATCCAGAAAAGCCATCAGCCCTGGCGCAAGTGCAGGCTCTGGCTGTGCTTCCTCCTGCTCTTTTGTAACCACAGCCTTTTGTACTTCTGGTTTCTGCTCCTGTGTATGCTCCCCGCGTGAATCAATCCGCTCAAACCGATAGACTTGTGTTTCGTTTGGATATTTGCGCACGTCAATTTTTCGCATAAACCGCTCAAGTGGGCGCACACATATCTCAAATGGCGCATAAAGCTGTTGATATACAATCATTTTTTCCCCGTCCTCCACATTGCGTGCCAATGTGATCACCTGATAGCAATTTCCTTTAAAATGCCTGTATATTTCCTGCGGCTTCGGATATTCCCTCATCTTTCATCTTACCTCTCTTATCTTAACTTTTTCTTTTTTACCCTGCTTATTTTTTAGTTACTTTTATCATTACAATATTTCTCTTACAAATTATACCCTTTTTTATTCATTTTGTCATTGCAATCGGCAATTTTTTTCACAACAGCAAAATATACTCTAAATTTTTAAATATTTATCATTTTATCATGCCCTTTGTATTCAAGCAACAAAATATAAGAACAATAATGATTTTTTTTGTAATGGCTCCAATTTTTTTAAATTTTC
>VSNQ01000006.1:41111-70423 GCA_009774395.1 Lachnospiraceae bacterium | reverse complement strand
GGTATCCAGCCCATCGCGAAGCGATTTCCAATGGCTGGATACGTAACAGTTCAATGGGTTATCTGAACTGTTACGTAAAATCAACTTAAAAATGGTAAAATTTGCACTAAACCTTGCAAAATTTTCATATTTTTGCTTTAATAAATATATGAGTGTTGTATTCTCTTGAAAGAGGATACAAGGGTGTATTTTTTTTGAAAAAAAGTGCACTACTATATCATATTTTATTATCATATTCTATTATATCATATTTATATGGAGGTAACAAAATGGGTTTTATGGACGAATTTAATTTCTGGTTAAATGATGATTACTTTGACCAGACAACAAAGGATGAACTTTTGAAAATCAAGGATAATGAGAGCGAAATTGAGGAACGTTTTTACAAGGAACTTGAATTTGGTACAGGCGGACTTAGAGGCGTTATCGGTGCAGGTACGAATAGAATGAATATTTACACCGTTCGGAAGGCTTCTCAGGGTCTGGCAAACTATATTATTAAGGCTGGCGGACAGAAGAAAGGGATTGCGATTGCATATGATTCCCGCCGGATGTCGCCGGAATTTGCAGATGAGGCAGCGCTTTGCATGGCTGCAAATGGAATTAAAGCGTATGTATTTGAGTCACTGCGTCCAACACCAGAACTTTCGTTTGCATTGCGGACACTGGGCTGTATTTCTGGTATTGTAATTACAGCAAGCCACAACCCGCCTGAGTATAATGGATACAAAGTGTACTGGGAGGACGGCGCACAGATTACAGCACCTAAGGATAAGGATATTATCAACGAAGTGAAAGCGGTTACGGATTATCACACAGTGAAGACAATGGACAAGCAGGAAGCAATCAATGCAGGTTTATATGAAGTGATCGGCAAGGATATTGATGATGCTTATATGGCAGAGTTAAAGAAGCAGATTATTCATCCTGATGTAATCAGCGCAGTAGCAGACGATATTAAGATTGTCTATACACCACTGTGCGGCACAGGAAATAAGCCAGTGCGCAGAATTTTATCGGAGCTTGGATTTAAAAATGTCTATGTAGTACCTGAGCAGGAAAATCCCGATCCGGACTTTACAACATTAGACTATCCGAATCCAGAAGACCCCAAGGCATTTACATATGCCTTAAAGCTTGCTAAGGAGAAGAATGCAGATATCGTGCTTGCTACCGATCCGGATGCAGATAGGCTTGGGATTTATGCGCTGGATACAAAGAGCGGCGAATATAAATCCTTTACAGGAAATATGTCAGGTATGCTGATCGCAGAGTATATTTTAAGGGAGCGTACGGCTACGGGGACTATGCCAGCGAATCCAGCGCTTGTTACAACAATTGTTACAACGAATATGACAGCACCGATCACTAAGGCTTACAATGTGAAATTAATTGAAGTTTTAACAGGATTTAAGTTTATCGGCGAACAGATTAAACTGTTTGAGCAGACAGGCTCCAACAATTATGTATTTGGTCTTGAGGAGAGTTACGGCTGCCTTGCAGGAACTCACGCAAGGGATAAAGATGCTGTTGTGGCTGTAATGTGCCTGTGCGAAGTGGCTGCATGGTGCAAGAAGCAGGGCAAGACGCTTTATGATATGATGCTTGAGATCTATGAGAAGTATGGCTACTACAAGGAAACACAGTATGCGATTACATTAAAAGGAATTGACGGATCGAAGCAGATCGCGGCACTGATGGATAAACTGCGTAGCAATCCGCCTAAGAAGTTTGGTGAACTTGAAGTTGTTCGTCTGCGTGATTATGAGAATGACAAAATTACAGAACTTGCAACTGGCAAGGAATATCCTACAGGTCTGCCAAAGTCCAATGTGCTTTATTTTGACCTGACAAATGATTCTTGGTGCTGTGCAAGACCCTCCGGAACAGAGCCTAAAATTAAGTTCTATATGGGTGTAAAAGGTACAAGCCTTGAAGATGCACAGAAGAAAGTAGAAGATTTAACAAACGAAGTAAAGGCAGTCATTGAAGCATAAATTGAAGAATCAATAATTGAAGAATCAATACAAATGGCTGGAACGCTGCTTTCAGCCATTTGTTATTTATGCACACGAATGCGGAAAGGAAATGTGCAGCTAAAGCTGCCCGCATTCGGCGCACGAGTAGGGAAAGATGAATCTTTCCTACTCGATTGCACACGGGCGTCCAAATGAAGTATGTCGTCAAACCGATAAATCGGTTCGCTGACGGACGCCTGGCGCACGAGTAGTAGAGAAGGACATTCCCCTGCTCGATTGCGCAGCGATTAGGGAAAAGGGTCATTTCCCTAATCGATTAGATAGATAGGGGGATTTATGAAAAAATTAATGTCCCAGATAATTAAATTTGGATTTGTGGGCGGACTGTGCTTTTTAATCGACTTTATTATTTCTATTATTCTTGTCGATATGTTGATTCATATGGTATCGAAGGGCACAGCAACGTTGATAGGTGGGTTTTTTGGATTTTCGATTTCGCTGATAATCAATTATTTATTAAGCATGAAATTTGTGTTTGTCAGGAAAGCGGAACTTGACCGAAAGAAAGAATTTGTTATTTTTTGTGTGTTAAGTATTATTGGTTTGGGGATAAACGAGCTGATTCTTTGGGTTTGTTCCGTAATTTATGACAATTATCAGGCGCTGCGTGATACAGTTGTCTGGGTATACAGTGCAATGCATTCTGTGGAGGCACAGATAGAGGGAGCCGCTTGGGAAACCGTTTCCTATACACTGTGGTTTGCGGCAGGAAAAGTCATTGCAACTGCAATTGTAATGGTTTATAATTTTATTACCAGAAAAATTTTTCTTGAACAGAAAACAGATGGGGCGTGCTAATGGCAATCATACAGAATATTAAGAAGACAATTAATTATAGCAGGAAAAACGGGTATAAGGAAGCGTTTCTTGCTGCTTTGGAGCGCGTGACGGCAAAATATGGAGCTGATTATAAATATGTAGAAATGTCAGAGGTGTTATTGGAGGCGCAGAAAGCGGATAAGGACATTTCCAATATCCTTTTTTCGATTATTGTTCCGGCATATGAAACGCAGAAATCGTATATGAAGTCATTAATTGACAGTTGTATTGGGCAGACTTATAGTAAATGGGAGCTGATTATCGCAGATGGAAGCACGACAGATTCTGTCGAGCAGGTAGTGAAACGATATCATGATACCCGTATTCGGTATATAAAGTTGGATAACAATGGCGGGATTGCAGATAATACCAATAGAGCGATAGAATATGCGTCAGGTGATTATTGTGGATTACTGGATCATGATGATTTGCTGACACCAGATGCGTTGTACTGTGTGGCTAAGGCAATCGGAAAGAAACGTCCGATTTTGGTCTATACAGATGAAGATAAATGTGATGAGTCTGGCAAACGCTTTTACGACCCACATATAAAATATGAATTTAATTTAGATTTACTTCTTACAAATAATTATATCTGTCATTTCCTTGTAGTGGAAACTGCAGCACTAAAGCATTTCCAAATACGGAAGGAATATGAAGGATCACAGGATTATGACTTGGTTCTGCGTATTGTCAGCAGCCTTTTGCTGCGTGAGCGGGAGGGACAGCTAAAAAAAGGAGAGCCGCGCATGGAGGAAAGAATCTTACACGTGCAGGGTGTCCATTACCATTGGCGCTGTCATCCCAACTCTACAGCGGAAAACCCACAGAGCAAAATGTACGCATATGAGGCGGGCAAAAAGGCGTTGATTGACTTTACGGCACGTATGGGCTGGAAATCGGAAGTACGCCACGATAAACATTTAGGATTTTACCGTATTGAATACCGCAATCAAGTGCTAACGCATAGACCGGATTTGGCAGCAGTTGGCGGATATATTGTAAAACGGGAAAAAATAACATCTGGTATTTATCAAGGACAGCCGTTATTTTATGCGGGATATATGAATCGTATGGATTTATACCAGAATGTAATGGAACTGGATATCCGCAATTTAGCTGTAAATAAACCTTATCAGCAGATATATGAAAGCGTAACAGGACATCCATATGAAAGTACGCTGGCTACGCTGGATCGCTCCTCTGATATGGCGCGCAACCATATGCCGCCGCTTCCACAGTGGATACGGGAATTGGAACGGTCAAGGGGCGGTGTGGATAAGATAAAACGGATAAACAGTGAATTGGGCAGACGGCTTATTCAAGCAGGTGGCAGATTGCTTTTAGACCCAAAGTGTGTACGCAAAATATAGGATGGGAAGTACAATGACAGTATGTAAATCGACGGTGGTGATACCAAACTATAATGGTATAAAATTTATAGATGCCTGTCTGGAAAGCTTGTATGCTGGTACTACGCAGAATATAGAGGTGATTGTGGTGGACAATGCCTCCAATGACGGCAGCCTTGCCCTGATAAAAGAGAAATATCCGCAGGTGCATCTTATTGAAAACCAAGAAAATACAGGCTTTTGCCATGCGGTAAATCAAGGGATTCTTGCAAGTAAAACAACATATGTTATTTTATTAAATAACGATACGCGGGCAGGGCTTTCCTTTGTGCATGAACTCGAAAAAATAATGGATAGCTGCAAAGAGGTTTTTTCGGCATCGGCAAAGCTGATTTCGATGTACGATCACAATAAGATAGATGACGCAGGCGATTTTTATTGTGCGCTTGGCTGGGCATTCGCGCGGGGAAAAGGAAAAAATCCCAGTCGTTATCAAAAGGATGATACAATTTTTGCTGCCTGTGGCGGCGCAGCGATTTATCGCAGAGCATTGTTTGCACCAGATAAGGTTGGGCTATTTGATGAAAACCACTTTGCTTACTTGGAAGATATTGACATTGGCTACCGCGCACAGTTATATGGATATCAGAACCGATTTGCGGCAAACTCTATAGTATACCATGCAGGAAGCGCGGCAAGCGGCTCAAGATACAATGCATTTAAAACGAAGCTTGCAGCGAAAAACAGCGTCTACTTGATTTATAAAAATATGCCAGTATTTCAAATCTTGTTAAACCTCCCGTTTTTATTGGCAGGATTTTTTATAAAATTTTTATTTTTCTTAAAAAAAGGATATGGAAAAGAATATTTGCTTGGATTATGGAAGGGATTTACATTATCAGCAGGCAAAAAGGGCAGAGAACACAAACAAAAGTTTGAAAAAAGCAGATTTTCGTGTTATATGAATATCCAATTTACATTGTGGAAAAATTTATTTCGGCTTTTTTTGGACAAATAATAAGTCTTTAACACACAGGAGATGGGTGCAAATAAAAAAATCAGTTGTACTTTTGGCTCAAATATTGTAGAATGATAGGCGGGTATCAGATTATACGATATAAGGTATCCTTTCCTTCTGTTTGGAAAAAGGGTATAGGTGAGATAAGTTGATAAGGGATCATCAAAAATATTTTAACAGGCTGCTGGTCTTATTGGATGCAGTTGTTGTGGCAGCGTCTTACTGGCTTGCATGGTTCCTGTGGCTTAGTGGGTCTGTAAAGGAAATGGAACCCGGTACAGGTATTCTGCCTACGGAATTTTATTTTACAGCGCTTATTGCAATTATTCCGGGCTACCTGATTTTATACAATACATTTGACTTGTATTCGTCGAAGCGGACTGCCAAGACGACTTACGAGATATTTAATATAATGAAAGCCAATACCATTGGGCTTATCGCCATTATGGTGGTTTTATTTGCCGTTAATATTCCGGATTTTTCCCGTGGTATGGTTGGCGTTTTTTATGGTATCAATATTGTTGCTGATTCCATGATGCGTAAATATGTAAGAAGTATTCTGCGCTTTATTCGGAAAAAGGGCTACAATATTAAGCATATATTGCTGGTGGGATATTCCCGTGCGGCAGAGGAATATATCAATAAAGTCACATCTAATCCAGAATGGGGCTATGTTGTGTGCGGCATATTGGACGATAGAGTGCCAGTAGACGCCGTTTACAAAGGAGTAAAAGTCATCGGTGATATTGACAGCCTGCAGGCAATCCTTCCTGAAAATCAGTTGGATGAAATTGGCATTACACTAGCCTTGGCAGATTACGACCGTTTGGAATATATTGTTAATATATGTGAAAAGTCGGGCGTTCATACCAAATTTATTCCAGATTATAACAGTGTAATTCCTAGTCATCCTTATCTGGAAGATTTCGGAGGGCTTGCGGTAGTAAATATCCGGCGTGTGCCGCTTGCCAATACTGCCAATATGCTGATTAAGCGTTTCGTCGATATTTTCGGCGCTGTTGTGGCAATTGTACTATTTTCTCCCATTATGCTGATAGCAGTAATTGGTGTAAAAACCACAAGCAAAGGTCCTTTGATATTTAAGCAGGAACGGGTGGGACTGCATAATCGTCCGTTTCAGATGTATAAGTTCCGCAGTATGGAAGTACAGGAGTCTGAGGACGAGAAAAAGGGCTGGACGAGAAAAAATGACCCCAGAGTGACAAAGATTGGCAGGATATTGAGGAAAACCAGCATTGATGAGCTGCCGCAGTTCTTTAATGTTTTAAAGGGTGATATGAGCCTGATAGGGCCGCGCCCGGAAAGACCCCTCTTTGTGGAGAAATTCAAGGAGGAGATACCAAGGTATATGATAAAGCATCAAGTGCGCCCTGGCATTACCGGCTGGGCGCAGGTCAACGGGTATCGCGGCGACACTTCCATTCGGAAGCGGATTGAGTACGACCTGTACTATATCGAAAACTGGTCTATGGCATTGGATTTTCGGATTTTGTTTTTGACCTTTTTCAAAGGCTTTATCAACAAAAACGCCTATTAAAGATTAGGAGAAGTAAAATGCAGGATAATCATGAAAAACCAAATAGTAACAGAAATAACGAGGCAGACGAGGGAAGAAATGTAAGGCCGTTTGCTAATGGTTCCGGACAGCCAAGGAAAACGCAGCGTCCACAGGGAGCACCGCCGCACAGCGGGCAGGCGAAACCGCCACAGAGAAGGCGTCCTGCACCGCCACAGGAGGAGGCACAACAGTATTATGAAACGGCTGATATGCCAAGACCACGTCCGCAGCAGTCCCATAATGGTCAAAACAATGTGCAGCGTCCGCGAAAACGTCCCACGACAGAGGAAACACAACAGTATTACGAATCCTCTGATATACCGAGGCAGCGTCCGCAGCCGCCGCGCTCTGGTCAATCTGGCGAATCGAGATCACGCCAGCCGTATTATGAGCAGTCAACAGAAAACGTTCAAAGGCGGCAGCCGCCAAGAAGGCAGCCCCAGCAGCAGGAATCTTGGCAGGATCAGCAGTATTCATCAGATTATTATATGGAAGAAGAAGCATATGCACAGGACGCACCAGTGCCTAGGGCATCAAAAAGTAATGGCAATAATGCTTCCCAGGCAGGAAAAACGCATAAAGTAGAGAAGGCTTCTAAAACGGGAAATACTTCCAAAACAGGGAAAGCTTCAAAGTCGAAAAAGAAGAAAAAGCAGAATCTGTCACCAGAGGAAGCAACACGCAAAAAACGAAATAGGATATTGCTCTTTGTTGGGGAAATATTGCTACTGCTTGTATTAGTAATTTCTTTCTGGGCTGTTACCAAAGTGCGTAAGGTGAAATTTGTGAAAATCAATGACGGTGACGTAGCAATCAATTTGGAAATTAAGCAGCAGTTGGAAACCGGCGAGAGTGCGATGAAGGGCTATCGTACTATTGTACTGTTTGGTGTGGATTCCAGAGAGGGTGAATTGGAGAAAAACACCAGAACAGATACAATTATTATTGCTTCCATTAACTTAGATTCGCATGAAGTACGTATGGCATCTGTCTACAGAGATACATGGCTGAATTTAAGTACAGATACCTATAATAAAGCGAATGCAGCATATGCCAAAGGGGGTCCGAAACAGGCAATTAATATGCTGAATATGAATCTGGATTTGAATATTACAGATTTTGTAACAGCAGGATTTGATGGGTTGATTGATTTGGTAGATGCTGTAGGCGGTGTGGAGATTGACGTGAAAGAAAGCGAAATAGGGAATTTAAACGATTTTCAGATAAGTATTGTAGGCAAGCCCAACGGAACGCTAAATGCAAAGGGAGAACCAAATTATGAAGCTGATCCGGGAACTTATACGCCGGTAAAACACGCAGGACTTCAGACGCTGAACGGGCTACAGGCAACTGCATACTGTCGTATCCGTTATGTAGGAAATGGTGATTTCGAGCGTACACAAAGACAGCAGGCGGTACTAAAACAAGTAGCAAAAAAAGCCATTACGCTAAATCCCTCGACATTGGATAAAATAGCGGAGGCAGTGTTCCCTAAAATTGCTACATCATTGGAGTGGGATGAAATATCGACATTGCTCAAGGATATCGCACAATATGAAATTGGCGAAACTACTGGCTTCCCGTTTGAGGGTAATGTAAAAGTCGGTCGCGTTGGGAAGGCAAGCGTTGTAGTCCCTGTGGATTTAGAGCAGAATGTCAAGCTTCTCCATGAATTTTTCTTTGATGAGGAAACAGATTATTCACCATCCGACACTGTCAAGAAATGCAGTAAAAAAATAGCAGCAGATACCGGAGTGAGTGTATCGGGGTCGTAATAGAATGGAAAGGGGACCGTAACAGCAGCGGTTCCCTTTTGTAAAAATGAGGTAAAAATTGCCATGCGGCAGAGTATAGACGTTATTTTACTGACTTACAAACCAGACAAGCGGGTGCTTCATATTTTAAAAGCACTGGAACAACAGACGTATCCTGTAAGGAAAATCATTATTATCAATACGGAAGAAGCATATTTTACAGCACTGATGAAGCCGGCTGGACTTTTGGAGCGCTATCCCAATATTGAAGTGCACCATATTACGGCGGAGGTGTTTGACCATGGCGGTACGCGGCAGCAGGCAGTAATGTATTCAAATGCAGATATTTTTGTTTGCATGACACAAGATGCCGTGCCAGCGGATAAGAACTTAATAAAGGAGTTGGCGGAGGCGCTAGAGGGCACACCAAATGCGGCTGTGGCATATGCAAGACAACTTCCTAGAACACAATGCAGAGAGATTGAGCGTTATACGCGAAGTTTTAATTATCCAAATCAGTCTGCGGTAAAATCAATAGAGGATATAGAACGGCTTGGCATTAAGACTTTTTTTTGCTCGAATGTATGTGCAGCATATAACCGAAGGATATTTGATAAACTCGATGGATTTGTTTCGCGGGCAATTTTTAACGAAGATATGATTTATGCTGCCAAAGCGGTGCAGAATCATTTTAAGATTGTTTATGCAGCAAAGGCACAGGTCATTCATTCTCATAATTATACTTGTATGCAGCAGTTTCGGCGCAACTTTGACTTGGGTGTATCGCAAGCGCAGCATCCAGAGGTGTTTGCAGGCGTTTCTTCGCAGAGCGAGGGGATGCAGCTTGTCAAACAGACCGCAAAACATTTGATAGAATCCAAAAAGAAAAGGCTGATACCAATGTTGATACTATCAAGTGCATATAAATATTTAGGATATCAATTTGGAATGCACTATAAATGCCTTCCATATGGTATAATAAGGTGGTGTACTTCCAATCCGCGGTATTGGAAGAACGCATCATGAAATTTTCTTAGAAGGGAGTATCGTTCAAAATGTGTGGAATTGTAGGATATATTGGGAGGCACCAAGCGGCGCCGATAATTTTGGAGGGATTGGAGCGTTTAGAGTACAGAGGGTATGACTCGGCAGGCATGGCTGTGTTTAACGGTGAGAAAATACAGATTACAAAATCAATAGGACGCTTAAAAGTATTGGAGGAGCTGACACATGGCGGCTCTACAATGCAGGGCGTGGTGGGAATTGGACACACCAGATGGGCAACGCACGGTGTGCCAAGCAATGAAAATGCACATCCGCATTTTAATGCAGAAGAAACCATCACGGTGGTACACAATGGTATTATTGAGAATTATCTGCCGTTAAAAGAGAAGATGATTTCAAAAGGCTATACGTTTGTTTCAGATACGGATACGGAGGTATTGGCGCATTTAATTGATTATTATTATAAAGGAAATCCGCTGGAAGCAATTACAAAAGTGATGCACCGCGTGCAAGGATCGTATGCGTTGGGAATTTTATTTGCCGATCATCCCGATGAAATTTTTGCGGTGCGCAAGGACAGTCCGCTGATTGTAGGGCAGAATGAGGACGGCTGTTTTATTGCATCTGATGTGCCGGCGATTCTAAAGTATACCCGAAAGGTATATTTTATAGAAAATCAGGAGGTTGTGCGGCTGCGTGCGGATCATATGCATTTTTATACGGTGGACGAGGAGGAAATCACCAAGGAAGCTGTAACAATTGACTGGGATGCCGATGCAGCAGAAAAGGGCGGTTACGAACATTTTATGTTGAAAGAAATGTATGAGCAGCCTAAAACAGTAACGGATACGTTAATGCCGCGGATAAAGGACAATGATATTGTAATTGAAGAACTTGGCATGACAGACGAGGAAATTCAGGCAATCCGCAAAATTCATATTGTCGCATGCGGTTCGGCATACCATACAGGGGTAACAGCAAAATATATAATTGAAGGAATAGCAAGGATTCCTGTTGAGGTGGATGTTGCGAGCGAATTTCGCTATCGCAACCCAATTTTGGAACAAGGTGATATGATTGTGGTAATTAGCCAGTCCGGTGAAACTGCAGATACACTGGCAGCGCTGCGCGGTACACAGAAAATGGGGCATAAAGTGCTTGGCATTGTCAATGTTGTAGGCAGCTCTATTGCACGGGAAGCAGACAATGTTATGTACACATGGGCAGGCCCTGAAATTGCAGTAGCCACAACAAAGGCGTATAGTGCACAGCTAATTGCGCTATATCTGTTGGCAATGAAATTCGGAAAGGCGCGCGGCACATTGCAAGCTCCTGCATTCTGTAATATGCTGGAGGATTTAAAACGGCTTCCAGCGCAGATAGAAATGCTGTTATCCAACAAAAACAGAATACAGCGTTTTGCAAACCGCTATATTGGTGCAAAGGATGTATTTTTTATTGGCCGCGGTATTGACTATGCGATTTCCCTTGAGGGATCGCTGAAATTAAAGGAGATTTCTTATATTCACTCTGAAGCATATGCTGCAGGAGAATTAAAGCATGGTACGATATCGCTAATTGAGCAGGGGACATTGGTTGCGGCGGTTGCAACACAGGATGCACTGTTCCAGAAGACCCTTAGCAATATGGTAGAAGTAAAAGCAAGAGGAGCGTTTGTGCTTGCTGTTACGAACGAAGGGAATACAGAAATTGAAAAGGCGGCGGATTACGTAATTTATATTCCAAGAACCAACCCTTATTTTACCAATTCGCTGGCGATTATTCCACTGCAGTTGTTTGGATATTATGTGGCGGTTGGAAAAGGCTGTGACGTAGATAAGCCGAGGAATTTAGCGAAGTCGGTTACGGTGGAATAGGGGGTCTAAGATTGGTTTCGCCCTTTGGGGCTAGGAGGGAGCCATATGGAAAATGAAAATAAGAAGAAATCATCAAGTTTCAAGACGGTATGCGCGGTTCTTGGCTGTGTGGTAATGGCGGTTGTCTATATTTCCGGCGGTATTTACGCAGTAGAGCGCTTGAAACAGACAGAATTTTATCAGGAAGCGGTTGCCAAGACAAAGCTTCTGCAGGAGCAGGGGGCAAATTCGGAGGAGGCGAAAGCAAATAACGCAAAGGCGGAAGAATCCAAGCCAGAGGATTCTTTTGGAAAAGATGCTTTGGAAAAGCCGCAGCAAGATGACGACGCTGTTTCTGCGTTTGCACAGCAGGAACAGGAGGAGCAGATAGAGCACCAAAAACCAGCACTGCCATACACGCAGCCGTCTGCGGGTGCGAATGTGAATGTGGCAAATGCAGATTTGATTTCATCAGCAGAATATGGTAATGTTGTGGTTTCGGATGTGTCGGAAGTGGTAAAGGCTGTGATGCCATGTGTGGTAGCGATTACGAACGAGTATACAGCATATGATTACTGGTACGATCAGATGATAGACGAGGAGGCAAACGGTTCCGGAATTATTGTGGGGCAGACAGAAGAAGAACTGCTGATTGTGACAAATTACCATGTAGTTGAAGATAGTAAAGAATTGTATGTGCAATTTGTGGATGACAAAGAAGTGGCTGCTTATGTAAAGGGAACGGCGCCAAAGGATGATTTGGCAGTGATTACTGTGTTTAAGCAGGATATTAGCAGTCCGACGCTTGGGGCGATTGCGATTGCAGTATTAGGCGATTCTGATGCACTGCAAGTTGGCGAACCGGCGATTGCCATAGGAAATTCGCTGGGATTTGGGCAGTCTGTTACAACTGGTGTAATCAGTGCGTTGAACCGAGAAGCATTTCCAGATGATCCAGATATTCGGCAGGATTATCTAATTCAGACGGATGCGGCGATTAATCCCGGAAATTCCGGTGGTGCACTCCTAAATATCAGGGGAGAGGTGATTGGAATTAATTCCAGCAAAATTGCGGATTATGTAATCGAGGGAATGGGTTATGCCATTCCGATTGCGACGGCAAAGCCGATTATTGACGAGTTGGCACAGATGGAAACCAAACGCAAGGCAAGCGAGGAACAGCGGGCATTTTTGGGTGTTTCGGGAGATGATGTTTCCAAGGAAGCCATTGAGAAATACGATATGCCAGCGGGTGTTTATGTGTCACGTGTGATAAAGGGTTCCGCGGCGGAGCAGGCGGGTATTAAAAAAGGTGATATTATTATGGCGCTTGCCGGTGAGAAGGTTACTAAAATGACAGAATTGCAAGGCATTTTGGAGTATTATACGGCTGGAATGGAGATAGAGATTACTTTGATGCGTCAGCAGGAGGGCGGTTATCAGGAAAAAACAGTGAATGTTGTTTTGGGGCATAAAGAAGATTGATATATGGAGGTAGATATGTCAAATAGGGATGACGATTTAGAATTTGAAGATTTGATTGATGATGTCAAAGAGAGTGTGTCAGACGGTAAAGAGAGTACAGACGGGAAAGAAGCAGACGATAAAACAGAGCAGGAGAGTGACAAAGAAAGCGAGTATGAAGATGTCTGTTTTATTTGCAGGCGGCCGGAGAGCAAGGCAGGCAGAATGTTTAAACTACCAAATCATATTTCTGTATGTTCAGATTGTATGCATAAGACAATGGATACAGTCAGCCAATTTGACTATCAGGGAATGTTAAATAATATCCCGACGCCGGATGAAATAAAGTCAAAAAATGCAAAACGGCGCTTTCCAAACATAAGTTTTGTGAACATAGCAGATTTGCAGGGGGAGGGAGGGATTCCCAACCGTCAGCGGCTGAAAAAGAAAAAGCCCAAAGAAAAAACAGATGAGGCGGTATTTAATATCAATGATTTACCAGCACCGCATAAGATTAAAGCACAGCTTGACGATTATGTTGTTGGACAGGAATATGCGAAAAAAGTAATTTCTGTAGCAGTTTATAACCACTATAAGCGCGTTTCAACAGGAACTATGGATGATATAGAAATTGAAAAATCCAATATTCTTTTGCTAGGGCCGACGGGATGCGGCAAAACATATATGGTGAAAACGCTTGCAAGGCTGTTGGATGTGCCGCTTGCGATTGCGGACGCAACTTCGCTGACAGAAGCGGGGTATATCGGTGATGATATTGAATCTGTAATTTCGAAGCTTTTGGCGGCGGCAGATAATGACGTGGATAAGGCGGAGCAGGGAATTGTTTTTATTGACGAGATCGATAAGATTGCCAAGAAAAAAAATACCACTTCGCGCGATGTCAGCGGCGAGTCTGTGCAGCAGGGAATGTTGAAGCTTTTAGAGGGCGCAGATGTGGAAGTACCCGTTGGGGCAAACAGCAAAAACGCAATGGTACCATTAACAACGATTAATACCAGAAATATTTTGTTTATCTGTGGCGGCGCGTTTCCAGATTTGGAAGAGATTATTAAACAGCGTTTGACGAAGCAGTCCTCTATTGGATTTAATGCAGAATTAAAAGATGCATTTGACAAGGAAAGCAATATTCTTAAAAAAGTAACGGTTGAGGATATTAAAAAGTTCGGTATGATACCAGAGTTTATTGGCCGTCTGCCGATTATCTGCCCAATGGACTGCTTAATGAAAGAGAGTTATATTAAGATCTTAAAGGAGCCACGCAATGCGATTTTGAAACAGTATCAAAAGCTGCTGGAGCTAGATGAAGTCAAGCTGGTATTTGATGACAGTGCACTGGAAGCGATTGCAGATAAAGCAATGGAACGCGATACCGGAGCGCGTGCGCTGCGTGCGATTATTGAGGAATTTATGCTAGATATTATGTATGAAATTCCCAAGGATGACAATATAGGTGAGGTGACAATTACAGGTGACTATATTAATGGAACTGGTGGGCCGATTATTGAGATTCGTAAGGAAACAGTGAAGCCCAAAGCACCTGTATTACTTGAGAAAAAAGATGAGCCTGTGCCACATGCAACCGCGCCGGAAAAGCCGAAAAATGAGGAGCATAATTTTTATGAGTTCTAGTAATGGCAATAATAAAAAAAATCGTTTTCAAAATCTGCAATGGTTTGCGCGTCCGCCGAAGTTTGCCAAGCGCATGGGAATGATGATATGCGGCGTGATAGCACAGGGGCTGGGGCTTTCGCTGTTAAGATCCATTGCGCTTGGGACAGACCCCTGTTCCTGCTTAACACAAGGCGTGACAAATTTTGTGCCATTAAGTTTCGGCACGTGTCAGCTGATGTGCCATTTAGTGACATTTTTGTTTGTAATACGGTTTGATTTAAGTATGATTGGCTTTGGTACTATTGGAAATATGTGTTTTCTTGGTTACATATCCGATTTTTTTGGCTGGATTTGGTCGCTGGTGCTGCCGCTTGGCTTTTTTGAAGGGACAGTTACAAGATATGCGCTGCTTATTCCTTCGCTTGCTGTATTTTTATTGGGGGCTGCGGCATATATGTGTGCTGGACTGGGCTCTTCGCCTTATGATGCACTACCGTTTATTATTGCGAATCATGTAAAAAAGGTACCATTTAAAATTCTGCGTATGATTTGGGATATTAGTTTTATGGCAGCGGGATTTCTGTTGGGCGGTGATGTCGGCATTGTTACGGTGCTGGTAGCCTTTTTCTTAGGCCCTGTAATTACATGGGTGCAGAAGAAAATGGAGGTTTTCATTGCCTAATGACCGAATTGGAGCAGTATTATAATAAATTTAATGAGGAAAAGCGCTTTGCGTCGCGTCATGGGCAGGTGGAATACCGTGTGTCTATGGAATATATCCGCTATTATCTGCAATGCTGCACGCAGCAGAGATCGCTAAAAGCTTTAAAGTCGGTAGGCTTAAAATCGGAGGAATTCAGTCTAAAGTCTACGATACGGCTGCTGGATATTGGTGCTGGAACAGGTCGCTACAGTATACCGCTGGCAGAGGAGGGCTATAACGTAACAGCCGTTGAATTGGTGAAATATAATCTAGGAATTTTGAAAAAGAAGGCAAAGGCAGCCGCCGCAAAGAGAACAATGCCAGACGGTCAAACATTAGGAAATGCGTTGAAATTAACGGCAATGCAGGGAACTGCGCTGCGATTAAAGAAACTGGAAAGCAATTCCTTTGATGTGACGCTGCTATTCGGGCCGATGTATCATTTAACAGCTTTTGCAGATAAAGTAAAGGCGCTTATGGAAGCCAAACGCGTGACGAAAGAGGGCGGCGTTATTTTGGTGGCGTATTGCATGAATGAATACGCAGTATTAACCTATGCATTTAAGGAGCATCACATTTTAGACTGTGCCAAAAACGGGCAGCTTACAGAGGATTTTCATACGATTGCGGACGAGAAAGCACTGTATGATTATGTGCGGTTGGAAGATATTGACGCACTCAATCAAGCAGCGGGATTGGAGCGGATAAAAATTATTTCGCCGGATGGGGCGGCAAATTATATGCGGCAGGTGTTAAACCAGATGACTGAGGAAGAATTTGGGTATTTTGTGCAGTATCAGCTTGCCACTTGTGAGCGGCAGGATTTAATCGGTGCAGGCGCGCATACTGTAGATATTTTGAGAAAGGGAAAAAGTTGAGGAACTAGAAGAGTCAGGCACCATTTCATCGGTGCATAAACTGTGGATAATTTATACGCATGGTCACTAAAATTTGCCAAATCACCCGACTCACAAGTGGGAAGCATTATGAATATGTGGTAAATTTGACCACTCGTGAGTATAAGAGCCTGTCTAAATTTGTTTTTTTGCCAGATACATGCTGCATGTGAGGGGTAAAGATCCCACATAATGGGGTGTGCAGACGGGGGAATGAGATTTTAGACAGGCTCTATGGAAGGGAGAAGTCGGATGTTTGAATATCATTATGCAGTACTGACGGAGGAAGAACTGGATTTATCGCAAGGCGGCACGCAGCACGTTAAATATGTAGATGTGGCGTTCTACAAGACGCCGCAGCATTGGCAGGACAATGAAGATTTTGTATATGATGAAATGGACAACTGGGAAGTGCTGGATGCGTCGTTGAAAAAGATTATGACGGAAGAATTAGCACAGGCGGTTGCGAAAGGGAACGTTGTGTCGCTGACAATGTCGCTAGAGCCGTATGGGGATGAAACGTTTTTAAACCTTGAGCGGGAAAACGGCTGGACTGTTATTCTATATAATGGAGATGATGGCATTGTCCCAATGAATCAGGATTACATAGACAGTCAGGAGGAAGCATTTTTGGCATATGGAAAACAAACTCCTGTTCCGAAAATGTTTGCGCTAACAGACGATAAGCTGATTTCAGAAATTGTCGTTTATTTCTTGGAAACAGGCAGACTTTCCTCGAAAGTATCATGGGCAAAATCCTCAGAGGAAGGCGGGCTGCCGTGGGATTTCTAAGAATACTGCCGCTTTTGCTGCAAAGAGGGAATGCAGCGGGGGCGGTTTTTCTATATATACGGGCATGCAAAGAAAGATTGTCTAGCTGGCGAGTGCCCAGTGACTTGTATAAATATCCATCTGCGGCATCAGATAATCTTGACGTAGCCCGCTACGCCCGCGATTATTTTCTTTGCGGAAAAACATTTATACGGCATCAAATTAACAAGTTATTTTTTGACAATTCCTTAGCGTCAGTCGTATAATTTTGGATGGAAAGGAGTGCCTGTGGAGGAAGGAGAGTTTTATAGCTGTATGGAACGCATGAAGGCGGGGGATAAATCTGCCCTGCATGAGATTTATCATGCATATATTGGCTATATTTATACAATTATCCTGCAAATCGTCCAAAACAGGGAGGATGCAGAGGATTTAACAAGTGAGTTTTTTATAAAGCTTTGGCGGCTTTCCCATACATATCAAAAAGGAAAGGGACATCGTGCATGGCTTGCTGTGATTGCGCGCAATATGGCGTTTGACCTTATGCGCAGGCGGAAAAAAGAATGCTTATCCAATGACCTGACAGACGGCGTTTCGGAGAAGGTCTCTGATGAGGATCTTGAGAAAAAAGTAATTGCAGACATTACTTTAAAAGCAGTATTGGAATTATTAAAGCCGAAAGAACGGGAAATTATTCATCTGAAAATATTGGGTGAGCTCACGTTTCAGGAGATTGCAGATATTCTAAAAATACCATTGGGAACCGTAACATGGCGGTATCATAATGCAATCAAAAAGCTAAGGAGGCATGGCTATGAATAAAGACTTGAATCAGAAACTGCATCGAAAATCACAGAGAAAACGATATAAAAACCTGTCTTTGGAATATAAAACTCTTATTAAGGAAACCGTGCCCGACTTATGGGAACGGATAGAAGCCGGAATTGAGGTAAGTGACAGTGGAGAAAATCAGATAGAAGCCGGTAATTGTCCGCAAGGGGAAGAATTGCAGATTTTTCTCAATAATAGAGCAGGCAGTTTGGCAGATACTTCTTCAAAGATAAATGATAATATAATACGCAGAACAGCAGTGGCAGCGTGTATTTGCATGGTGGCAGCAGTGCCGCTTCTTTTCAGTATAGTTTCTAATATTTCTAGGGGAGGAGGAAAAAGCGCCAAGAGTGGTTCAGGTGCGGACTATATGGCAGACGGTGCAGCAGATTATAATATGGCGGATTATGATATGGCAGATAATGTTATAGCGGATTATGATATGGCAGATAATGCTGTGTCGGATTATGAAATAGCAGATAATGCTATAGTGGATAATGGTGTAATGGATAATGCTCTAAAGGACAGTGCAATTACAAATAATGATGCTGCAGGCAATATGATTGCGGATAATCAACAGGATTTTTTAAAATCAGATAATACGCAAGAAAGAAACGCTGCGTCGGCTGGCGATAGTATTGTTTCGGAGGATGCATATGATACAGACCATACTGCTATAGCAGGCAGCAATGCAGAGCAGACGGAGCAAGAAATAACGGATAACGCTGATTTAGATACATTTGCTTCAATTATTGTAACCGCAACTGTACTAGAGGCAGTGTTGCAGGACAATGGAATGCTCTATACCATACAAATAGATGCTCTGGGCGAGCAGGGGAAACGGGAGGCTGATGTTTTGGAAGTGCCGGATAGTTCAGATGCTGAAGGTCTGGAAGTGCCGGATAAATCAGATGTATCGGAAACGCCCAATATATCCGAGAACAGTATTCTTATGAAACAATTGGAAATCGGTTCACAGATACAAGTATATAGCCAAAGCGATACTGCTATAAAACTAACAATAGGTAGACAGTATAACCTTAAATTATTAATTCAGAAAGTTGAGGGGAATGTGATATATTTAATGGAGTAAGGAACTGTTCAAAACCTAAGGGGAGATGGAGGGAATATTTGGATATGCAGGAGGAAAGAGTGAAAGAATTTGACAAAACTTTTATTCTTTGTTTGTGACTTGGAAAGAAATGGTGAAAAACATGAATATTGTGATAAGAGAAATAAAAAGTAAAGATTATAAATCTGTAGCAATACTCTGGCGTGATGTCATTGGGGCTATTTCAGTAACAGATAAAATGGTAACTGTAACTTGTGAAAAAATGAAAGACGATAATCGTTATTGTACATTTGTTGCTGATGTGGATGGCAAGATTGTCGGATTTGTTACAACTGTTGAAACTTTAGCGATGGATCAACCAAATGGATACATTAAGGTAAATGGGCTTGCTGTTTTGCCTGAATTTCAGCACCATGGTATCGGAAAAATGCTGATGGAACGTGTTGAGAAACTGGCACATGAGCGAAAGATTTCGCTGATTGGCCTTGCATCAGGTTTTCAACGGATTGGCGCACATGAATTTTATGAACATTTAGGTTATCAAAAATTATCATTTTGGTTTCGTAAGGAAATGTAGGAAAATAAGTGCTCAGATTACGCAGGATATTTCTTCAAGATTGTAGGAGAAAAAACGTAGGCGCGGCGGGTTACGGCGAGGCTTTTTGTCCTGCAAGACTGGAGAAATAGACAAGCAAGATGTGTCACTTATTTTACTGCATTTCCTAAAGGAATGCAGTAAGAACACGTTCCCGAAAAGGGAGCAAGAATGTATAAGTAAGGTTTAAAAGATGGAGGGTTAGCAGTTTTATGGAAAACAGAAATGAAAATTACATCTTTTTGCATGGACTGGGGCAGACAGCAGCAAGTTGGAACAAAGTTTTTTCCATTTTGCGTATACCAGATCCAATTTGTCCGGATTTGTTTTCGATGTTAAAAGGTCAGGATATAAATTATCCGAATCTGTTTAGACAGTTTGAAAAAACTTGTGAGGAATATGATGGTAAGGTGTGCATATGCGGCATTTCGCTGGGGGCAGTTTTAGCATTAAATTATGCAGTAGAGCATTTCCAGAAAGTGCAATCGTTAATTTTAATTGCGCCACAGTATAAAATGCCCAAAGGAATACTTTATATTCAAAATATAATATTTCATCTGATGCCTGAAAAAAGTTTTTTGGAAATAGGTATCTCGAAAAAGGATATGTTATCGCTAACAAAATCTATGTTAAGATTGGATTTTCGGGAAGAATTAAGCAGACTTACCTGCCCAATCATGATTCTTTGTGGAGAAAAGGACAAGGCTAACCAAAAAGCTGCAATTCGTATGAAAAAAATAATTGCGAATGCAGAGCTTTATTTGATCGGGCAGGCTGGACATGAAGTAAATATGGAAGCACCAGAGGAATTAGCAAAATTAATCAAAAAGTTTTGGGTGAGTAACAGGCGATAAAACAAGACTAAGGAACTGTTAATAAATTACTTATGACAATTACTTGTCTAAATGTCCATCTGCAGCATCAGATAATCTTGACGTAGCCCGTTACGCCTGCGATTTTCTTCTTTGCAGCTGAACATTTATACAGCGTCAAATTAACAAATTATTTATTTACAATTCCTAAGGAATCAAGCCACTAAATTATCATTGTCTAAGAATCGTATATATGATACAATAATACTACTACAGTAACAATGGAAGTGCAAGATGGCGATATTTTATATTCGTATAGATATCGAAGCCTGCACAAACCATGATGTACCATTGCTGAAATATAAGGATATCAGATTAAATTTCTTAAATTGAAAAACTTTTTCATCTTTTCCCATAAAAACCCAGTGCGTTATCCGTATCTTATATTGAAAGAACGTTAAAGTTTGTCAATAGTGCCGATTTTCAAGTGCAAGTATCGTCAACAAGATGGCAAAGTTTACCGCTCACAAGTCTAATCAGGAATTGTTACGAAATAGCTTTTAGATTCTGTACATTATTGAAGTTATTTTAAACTAATTGAGTGAAAGGGAAGGGTAAGATTATGAAAAAGAAAAAAACAATGTTACTTTTAACAAGCGTACTTATGACAGGCGTGTCACTTTATGGCTGCGGCAATGCGTCCTATAATAAATCCGCTTCGGACAGCGCAGTATCTGGCGGCGCAGCAGAAAGACCAATAGTTAATGATAATATCAGCAGTAATAATCGTGTAACGGAAGCGGAGCAAGAGGTTTTTGATTTAGATTATAATGATGGATTTGCCACAGATCGTGCAGTGGCTTCTTCGGATAGTGCAGATACGCTTTTTGCTGGCGATTTTGCTATAGACGAAGGGGAAATGCCAGTACCTGCGGAGGGCAGTTTTGCAGGCGAGGACTTTAATACAGAGGAGTACAGCGCAATTGAGGAAAAGGGATATTCAAGTGTGGCAAATACGCCGCTTTCCACGTTTTCGGTGGATGTCGATACGGCTTCCTACAGCAATCTGCGTCGTATGATTGAGGACGGATATACGTTGGACGAGATACCGCAAGGAGCAGTTCGGATTGAGGAAATGCTGAATTATTTTTCCTACGACTACAATTTGCCAAAGGGAACAGAGCCATTCGGCGTAACAACGATTATGGGAGATTGCCCTTGGAATGCAGATGCAAAGCTTTTGCAAATCGGTTTAAAGACACAGGAAATTGATTTTAGTGAAGCACCAGCTTCCAATCTTGTGTTTTTGTTGGACGTTTCGGGTTCGATGTATACGGAGGACAAACTTCCGCTGCTGCAAAAGTCGTTTTGCTTGCTTACAGAAGAATTGACACAGAAGGACAGGGTATCTATTGTTACATACGCAGGCAATGATGAAGTTGTGTTAAAAGGCGTGGACGGCAGCAAGAAATCGGAAATAACGAACGCTTTAAACAGTTTGACAGCAAGCGGCTCAACGAATGGAGCAAAAGGCATTGAAACGGCGTATGCCTTGGCAGAGAACTATTTTATAGAAGGCGGAAATAACCGTGTAATTCTGGCAACGGACGGCGATCTCAATGTGGGCACAACCAGTGAAAGTGAATTACAAACATTGATTACCGATAAGAAAGAATCCGGTGTATTTTTGTCCGTGCTTGGGTTCGGCACAGGCAATATCAAGGATAATAAAATGGAAACCCTTGCGGACTGCGGTAACGGGAACTATGCATATATTGACTCGTTTAGCGAAGCCAAAAAAGTTTTAGTAGAGGAAATGGGCGCAACGCTGGTGACAGTAGCAAAGGATGTAAAAATCCAGATTGAATTTAATCCAGCTTATGTAAAAGGATATCGTCTGCTTGGATACGAGAATCGGGCATTGGCGGCAGAGGATTTTGACGACGACAAAAAAGATGCAGGCGAAATCGGCGCAGGGCATATGGTGACGGCACTTTATGAAATTATTCCTGTTACATCAGCACAGGAAATAGACCAAACTGACTTAAAATATCAGGATAAGAAAGCAAGTGCTGGTACGGAAAACGGCGAATGGTTAAACCTAAAAATTCGATACAAAGAACCGGATAAGGATGAAAGCAAACTCTGCGAATATCCTGTAACCGAAGAAGTTTACCAAAAAGAACCGACTCAGGATTTTTCCTTTGCGGCAGCAGTGGCGGAGTTTGGATTAATTGTCCGTGACAGTCAATATAAAAAAGACGCTTCTTTTGAGAATGTTAGAGCGCTTTTAAAATTGGTAGATACAGAATCTGATGATTATAAAGATGAATTTGCTTATTTAGTGAAGAAATTGCAGAAGGCGTCACAATAAATCCAATTTGAAATGTTTGTGCCGCTGTATTTGGTATGTTTGGGAGTATAAAGGGGGATTTCGTTACAATGTCTATAAAAAGGCGATTACCAACAATATTAAAGCCGGTGTGGAATAACGTAAATTATGCAGTTCCGATGATGCGTAATGCTGCGCCTTCATTTCCGGCAGCGGCAGGAATGCCTGCAAAAAAAGAAACCGACATAGCGGCATTGGATTTTGGCGTGCGTTTGTTTCAAAACAGTATACGAAAACAAGGGAAAGGGAATGTTTTGATTTCCCCATTGTCAATTCTAACGGCGTTTGTGATGGCGGCAAACGGCGCAAGAGGAAATACACTTGCGCAGATGGAAAATGCGTTTGGTGCTTCCGTGTCGGAATTAAATAAGTATTTGGGCAGGTATAAAGCTACGCAGGCGGCGGGCAGGGAACTTTTGATTGCCAATGCTGTCTGGTTGCGGAAGAATTTAGAAATTGCACTAGAACCTGAATTTTTGCAGGCAGGTGAGAAATACTTGAACGCAAGTGTACATCTAGCGCCTTTTGACACAGCAACATTAGAGCAGATTAACGGCTGGGTAACAAAGCATACAAACGGAAAAATTACGGAAATTCTAAATGATCTAAATCCTTGCGCAACGATGTATCTGCTCAATGCGGTTTCGTTTTCCGCAGAATGGGTAGAATCTTTTATGGTAACGCAGGTAGAGGAACGGGATTTTACCAAAGAAGATGGAACTATCCAACGTGTAGAGATGATGTGCACAGAGGAAGATTATTATTTGCGTGACAGTTGCGCAGGCGGTTTTCTGAAATATTACAAGGGTGGGCGATATGCATTTGCCGCCCTTCTGCCCAAGAGAGGCATAATGGTGGCGCAGTATGCAGCTTCTTTAACGGGAGAGCGTCTGCATTCTATTTTAGCCAATCCAATTCATAATGAGGTTGATATAGAACTTCCGAAGTTTCAGGTAGAGTATGGTATAGAACTTAGTAGTATTTCGCAGGAAATGGGAATAATAGATGCCTTCCAGCGGCAGGCAGACTTTTCGGGGATTGGCAGATTAAAAAGAGAAAAACTGTCTTTGGAGGGGGCACTGCATAGAACTTATATTTCTGTTCATGAGAACGGCACAGACGCAAGCGCCATGCTGTTAGGGGCGCTTGCGTCTGACAAAAAGTATGTACATTTAAACCGTCCGTTTGTTTATATGATTGTCGACTGCAAAGTAAATTTTCCTGTATTTATTGGGACTGTAACGGAGATAGTGTAGAGTAGAAGATATTTTTTAACATTGTTTGGATAAAATGATTGTATCGTTAGCATTTGATTTTAAAGAGAGCAAGTTTGAAAGTAAACTTTCAAATATTGATTAATATGCGTGTTAAAGCACGCAAGGGGTATCAGTATGAAAAAGTATTTTAATACAGAAGGTTTGTGCAGCCCTAAAAAGCACTATATGGTAAATCTGGAGGATAGGCTGGATCAGATAAAAGATACTAATAAATAGAGAAAAATATTATGTAATCAATAGAGGACGTCAGTATGGAAAGACAACAACACTAGCTGCGCTGGAAGATTATCTCCAAGAAGAATATATTGTTATTTGGACTATTATCATAAGGAAAAAGGATATTTGCAGCATTCCAAGCAGTATGTACAGGCAATATGGCAGCAGGTATCAGAACGGTTTGCGGAGTATAATGAAAAACTGGTGTTTGAAACGCTAAATGAGCCACGACATATAGGGACAGATCATGAATGGTGGATTGATATTAATTCCGAAGTGGGAAAGGAATGTATAGATTGTGTAAATCAGTTAAATCAGACGGCGGTAGATACCATACGGGCAAATGGAAAAGGATACAACAGATCCCGCTATATTATGGTGCCGGGATACTGCGCTTCACCAGATTTTGCGCTGGCAGATGCTTTTGTTTTGCCAACGGACGATAGCAGTGCAGAAAACAGGATTTTGGTATCGGTTCATGCGTATACACCCTACAATTTTGCTCTGGCGGGTGAAAATGACAAAAACAGCACCGATCAGTTTTCCATTGCGGAACAAAACGGAACAGCAGATATCGATACATTTATGAAAAAACTGTATGACAAGTATATTTCCAAAGGAACTGGCGTAGTAATCGGCGAGTTCGGTGCGAGAATTAAAAAGGACAATATACAGGCACGCACGGAGTTTGCGGCATATTATGTTGCGCAGGCAAGACATTATGGGATGACAACCTGCTGGTGGGATAATAATTCTTTTGGCGGCGATGGCGAAAACTTCGGCATTTTAAGGCGGGTAAAAAATCAGATACTTTTTCCGCAGATTGTGGCGCAGATGGTACACTATAGCACGAGTACGGCACTACAGTAATTATAAAGGACTAAGGAATAGAAGATAGCGATGTTTGGATTTTTTAAAAAGAATAACGAAGCAAAAGTTTATGGTAATCATGAAATAAAAGAGGAACAAGAAATAATGGAAACAGAAACAGCAGCAGCATTTGCGGTTACAGATTTTGGTGTGCGTTTATTGCAGCATAGTATGAAAAAGGAGATAATTAAGGGGGAAGAAAATAAAAATATTTTAGTTTCTCCATTATCCGTTCTCTGCGCCCTTGCGATGACAGCGAACGGCGCACGGGGAGAAACGCTTTCTCAGATGGAGGAGGTGTTTGGCGCATCTTTGAACGAATTAAATCCATTTCTTGGCAGCTATATCTTAACGCCGCCGCTGGGGGCGGTGAAACTCCATTTAGCAAATGCCATATGGGTTCAGGATAGAATGGATTTTACGGTAAGTCAGGACTTTTTGCAGACCAACAAAAAATACTTTGATTTCGAGGTTCATCAAGCGCCTTTTGATGAAACGACATGGAATCATATTAATCATTGGGTTTGTAAGCAAACGGAAGGGATGATTCAAAAAATTCTTGATTGTATCGGCAGAGAAGCTGTCATGTATCTGGTTAATGCCCTTGCTTTTCAGTCAAAGTGGGAAAAGGCATATGAGCAGGAATCGGTACGAAAAGGAAAATTTTTTCAAGAAGATAAAGCAGTACAGGAAATAGATTTTATGTATGGAGAAGAACACCTGTATCTAAAGGAGGACAATGCAGAGGGATTTATAAAGTATTATAAGGGTTCCCAGTACGCATTTGCCGCACTGCTTCCCCGAAAGGGCTTAAAAGTGTCAGAGTATGCAGCTTCGCTAACTGGTAAACGGATACAGCAGATATTATCAAATGCAGAAGATATAGAAGTAAAAACAGCCCTGCCCAAATTTGAAATGGAATATGGTATTGATTTATCTGAAGTTTTACACAAAATGGGCATAAAAGATGCTTTTTCTCCACAGAGAGCAGACTTTTCAGGAATGGGAAGCTTGGGAGGCGAAAAGATCTACTTTGATCAAGTAATACATAAGACATTTATATCCGTGGACGAAAAAGGAACGAAAGCAGGCGCAGCTACACTGGTTGGCATTCGCTGCCTTTGTGCAAAGCCAAAGGAGAAACCAAAAAAAGTATATTTAGATCGTCCGTTTGTATATATGATTATTGACTGTAATAACAATATGCCAATATTTATTGGAATAAAAAAACTGGCATAGGATAGGAAGCGGCTTGGGAGAAAGGGGAGTTTAATAGAACGATAGTTCGCTACGCCTGCGATTATCTTCTTTGCAGCTGAACATTTATACGGCGTCAAATTAACAAGTTATTTTTTGACAATTCCTAATAAAAAAATCTTGAAAATCACAAATACTTATGTTATGATACCAATTAGTAAAAGAATCTTGGAATAAAAATGACTTGAAAATGCTATGAAGGAGACTCTTGTTAGGAAAAGCGACAGGAAGATGGTGTCACCGACTGAGAGCACCAACCGTGGGAACAAACAAAGGGAACACTCCGGAGCAGATTATCTGAACAGGCAGGCGAGGCAATGGCACGAACTGTCCCATTAGGGTAATACGTATGCATGCGTTAAATGTAAGAGAGGATAAGACAGAAACCGCCGAAGAGTATGCTGGTTACAGGTCTTGTCAATGCGGGTGGTACCGCGGGTATATTTGCATTATCCGTCCCGGAATACATTTGTATTCTGGGATTTTTTTATGCACAGCCCCATGCAGAGGAAATATGCCGCAGAAGCGGCGCATGGGGCGTGCGGCGAGTAGGAGAGAAGGTCATTCCCCTACTCGATTGCACACGGCACCCAGATGAAGTTTGTCAGCAGAAGCTGATGAGTGCCCGGCGCGCGAGTAGGAGAGAAGGTCATTCTCTTACTCGATTAGTAAAAAAAGGTTTATATTTTGCAGAGCCAATTGAAAATGGAGGATTATGAAAATGTACAGAGATTTGACAATGAAGGAAATCGGGGAACAACATATTGGGCAGACATTGCAGGCAGCGGGCTGGGTAGAAAATATCCGTGATCACGGTGGGGTATCCTTTATCGACCTGCGTGATATGTATGGTGTGCTTCAGGTGGTTTTGCGCGATACTAGTTTATTAAAGGGTATTACAAAAGAAATGTGTCTTTCAATTGAGGGGCTGATTGAGAAACGGGATGAGGAAACATACAATCCCAAGATTCCCACAGGTACGATTGAATTAGATGCAAAAAAAATAACAGTTCTTGGAAAAGTATACCAGCAGCTTCCTTTTGAAGTGATGACTTCCAAGGAAACTAGAGAAGACATTCGGTTAAAGTACCGTTATCTTGATCTTAGAAATGCAAAAGTACGTGATACCATTATTTTTCGGTCACAGGTTATTGGTTTTTTGCGGCAGAAAATGACAGAAATGGGTTTTTTGGAGATTCAGACACCGATTTTATGTGCTTCCTCACCAGAAGGCGCAAGGGATTATATTGTACCATCACGCAAATATAAAGGAAAATTTTATGCACTTCCGCAGGCGCCGCAGCAGTATAAACAGCTTTTAATGGTATCTGGTTTTGATAAATATTTTCAAATTGCGCCGTGTTTTCGTGATGAGGACGCGCGTGCTGACCGTTCACCAGGCGAGTTTTACCAGCTTGATTTTGAGATGAGTTTTGCAACACAGGAGGATGTATTTCGGGTAGGAGAGGAAGTCCTATCGGCTGTATTTGAGCGCTTTGCACCGGAGGGATATACCGTTACCAAAGCACCGTATCCGATTTTTAGCTATAAACAGGCAATGTTAGAATTTGGCACGGATAAGCCTGACCTTAGGAATCCACTGCGGATTATTGACGTGACGGACTTTTTTCAGCAATGTACCTTTAAGCCATTTATAGGAAGAACTGTGCGTGCGATTAATGTACACGCAGAAATGTCAAAAGGATTTCATGAGAAGCTGTTAGACTTTGCTACCTCCCTTGGCATGGGCGGGCTGGGATATTTAGAAGTCGCAGAGGATATGTCTTACAAAGGACCTATCGACAAATTTATTCCAGAAGATTTAAAACCGCAGTTAGCAAAGCAGGCAGGCTTGAAGCATGGCGATACCATTTTCTTTATTGCGGATAAAGAGGAGCGGGCAAACTATTATGCAGGGAAGCTTCGGGTTGAGATTGGAAATCGGCTGGAGCTTTGTGAAAAAAATGCATATCGTTTCTGCTATGTCAACGATTTTCCTATGTTTGAACGGGATCCAGAAACAAAGCAAATTGGATTTACACACAATCCATTCTCTATGCCGCAGGGAGGATTGGAAGCATTGCAGAACGAAAATCCGCTGGATATTCTGGCATATCAGTATGATATTGTGTGCAATGGTGTGGAACTTTCCAGCGGTGCTGTCCGCAACCATAACATGGAGATTATGGAAAAGGCGTTTGCGATTGCGGGGTATAGTAAGGAAACGCTGGAGTCAAAATTTGGCGCACTTTATCAGGCATTCCAATTTGGGGCACCGCCTCACGCAGGCATGGCGCCTGGTATTGACAGAATGCTAATGCTGTTGAAAAATGAGGAAAATATCCGTGAAGTTATTGCATTCCCGATGAGTGGTTCGGCGCAGGATTTAATGTGCGGCGCACCCAATGACGTAACAGAACAGCAGCTTCGGGAAGTGCATATTAAGGTGCGGGATTAATATTACAGTGTATACTGCACGATAAAAAGATTTACTGTGCAGTTGTGCCAGCCACACGCCGCAAAGCGGCAGTTTTGCTATGTGTGGTTGTGTGCATATTGTTATACTGAGTATATAGCGTATATAAGAAATGTGTATCTGACAGAAAGCTTTTTCAAATATGATCAAGCAGGGAAGCGGAAAAAGGAGGCATATATGGCGAACGTGATTTCTGACGAAACAATAGAGTATGTAGGGATTCTGGCGAAACTTGCGCTTTCTGACGCGGAGAAAGAACAAGCGAAGAAGGATATGGGAAATATGCTGGATTATATTGATAAATTAAATGAACTGGATACCACAGGCATTGAACCTATGTCACATGTATTTCCTGTTCAGAATGTATTCCGTGAGGATATCGTGACAAACAAAGATGAGAGTGAAAAGACGCTAAGAAATGCGCCAGGACAAAAAGACAATATGTTTATGGTGCCAAGAACGTTTGAATAAAGCGCAAAAAGCAGTTCTAGAGGCTTTGCGCTAGGGGCACAAAGCCAAGAACTGCTAAGTTATGCGCTGGCAAAAAGTAGTTCTAGAGGCTTTGCGCTAGGGGCACAAAGCCAAGAACTGCTAAGTTATGCGCTGGCAAAAAGTAGTTCTAGAGG
>VSNQ01000006.1:0-41011 GCA_009774395.1 Lachnospiraceae bacterium | reverse complement strand
CTTTGCGCTAGGGGCACAAAGCCAAGAACTGCTAAGTTATGCGCTGGCAAAAAGTAGTTCTAAAGGCTTTGCGCCAAGGGGCACAAAGCCAAGAACTGCTAAATTATGCGCTGGCAAAAAGTAGTTCTAAAGGCTTTGCGCTAAGGGATGCAGTAATTTGGAGGATGGTATAGATGGATATTTTATCATATACGGCTGTGGGGCTTTCTGCGGCGATAAAAGAGGGTAAGGTGACGGCTGTAGACGCAATGGAGGCGGTGCTTACGCAGATGGATCGGGTGGAAAAGGACATTCATGCGTATGTTACAGTTGACAGAGAAAAAGCGTTAAGTACAGCAGCGAAGGTGCAGGAACAGATTCAGGCGGGGACGCTTACAGGGGCGCTTGCCGGTGTGCCCGTTGCGATTAAGGACAATTTGTGTACAGAGGGAATGCTTACTACATGTTCTTCGAAGATATTGGAAAATTTTATTCCAACGTTTTCTGCACAGGCAGTTGTAAATCTTGAGAAAGCAGGTGCTGTAATTATTGGCAAAACAAATATGGATGAGTTTGCAATGGGTTCTACGACAGAAACCTCTGCATTTGGTGTAACCAAAAATCCACGAAATCTATCACACGTTCCGGGCGGCTCATCAGGCGGCTCGGCTGCGGCTGTAGCTGCAAACGAATGTTTCTTCGCACTTGGCAGCGATACGGGGGGGTCTATCCGGCAGCCAGCAGGCTTTTGTGGTGTTGTCGGTATGAAGCCGACTTATGGCACGGTTTCACGTTATGGACTGATTGCCTATGGTTCGTCGCTTGATCAGATTGGGCCGCTGACAAAGGATGTCACAGACTGTGCAGCGGTTTTGGATATGATTGCGTCGCATGATCCCAAAGACGCTACTTCTATGAAACGGGAGGATTTGGACTTTTCATCGGCGTTAATACAGGATGTTTGCGGAATGAAAATCGGTATTCCAAACGACTATTTTAAAGAAGGAATTTCAGCGGAAGTTAAGGAGTCTGTGCTTGCCGCTGCAAAATGCTTAGAAACGCAGGGGGCAGTGATAGAAACCTTTGACCTTGGGTTTGTGGAATATGCGATTCCAACGTATTATACAATTGCAGCAGCGGAAGCAAGCTCCAATTTGGAACGCTTTGACGGCATTAAATATGGCTACCGTGCGGCAGATGCGGAGGGGCTGCATGAAATGTATAAAAAGACCCGTTCCGAGGGGTTTGGTACAGAAGTAAAACGTCGGATTATGCTTGGTTCGTTTGTATTAAGCTCCGGCTATTATGATGCTTATTATTTAAAAGCGTTGAAAGTAAAGGCAATGATTAAAAATGCGTTTGATGATGCCTTTGCAAAGTATGATATCATACTAGGGCCTGTTGCGCCAACGACTGCGCCGAAGCTCGGGGAAAGCTTATCCGACCCATTAAAAATGTATCTAAGCGATATCTATACAATATCCGTTAATTTGGCAGGACTGCCCGCCATCGCGCTCCCTTGCGGAAAGGATACTAACGGGCTGCCGATTGGATTGCAGTTGATTGCGGATCGTTTTCAAGAAAAGAAACTGATACAGGCAGCTTATACGTATGAAACGTGTAAAAGCGGCTGCCTGCAACTCTAAGATGTGGGTCTATACTGAAAATCTAATTGCTTTTAAGTATCATAAGAATGGGGGATGAAAATGTCAAAACAATATGAAACCGTTATTGGCTTAGAGGTGCACGTGGAACTGGCGACGAAAACAAAGATTTTCTGCGGCTGTTCTACAGCGTTTGGCGGCGCACCGAATACACATACCTGTCCAGTTTGTACAGGAATGCCCGGATCACTTCCCGTATTAAATAAACAGGTAGTGGAATACGCAGTTGCGGTTGGACTTGCAACGAACTGCACGATTACGCAGTATTGCAAATTCGATAGAAAAAATTATTTTTATCCGGACAATCCGCAGAATTATCAAATAAGCCAGCTTTATCTGCCGATTTGCCGCAATGGACACGTAGAGATTGAAACACCGGAGGGAACGAAATCGGTAGGGATTCATGAAATCCATATGGAGGAAGATGCCGGAAAGCTGATTCATGATGAGTGGGAGGACTGTTCGCTCGTAGATTATAACCGTTCTGGCGTGCCGTTAATTGAGATTGTATCAGAACCAGATATGCGCAGTGCCGAGGAGGTTATTGCCTATCTGGAAAAACTACGCATTATTATTCAATATCTAGGGGCTTCGGATTGCAAATTAAATGAAGGATCTATGCGTGCCGACGTGAACCTTTCCGTGCGGGAAATTGGCGCAAAAGAGTTTGGAACCAGAACAGAGATGAAAAATCTAAATTCTTTTAAAGCGATTACGCATGCAATTGCAGGCGAGAGAGAGCGGCAGATCGAGCTGCTCGAAGCAGGGCAGCAGGTAGTACAGGAAACAAGGCGCTGGGACGATACGAAGGAGTATTCTTATGCAATGCGATCGAAAGAAGATGCGCAGGATTACCGCTATTTTCCGGATCCCGACCTTGTGCCAGTTTATATTAGTGATGCGTGGCTGGAGGAAATCCGCAGCAGGCAGCCGGAGTTTCGTGAGGAAAGAATGGCAAGAATCCGCCGAGAGTATGATATTCCAGAGTACGATATCGGTATTATCACAGATTCCAAGCATTTGGCTGATTTATTTGAGCAGACGGTCGCTATCTGTAAGCAGCCTAAAAAAGTGTCCAACTGGATTATGGGAGAAACGCTGCGCCTATTAAAAGAAAAAGGTATGGATGCAGAAGATATTTCTTTTTCACCCGAAAACCTCGCAAAGCTGATTGCGTTGGTAGAACAGAAAGTGATTAATTCGTCCGTGGCAAAGGAAGTATTTGAAGTGCTTTTTGCACAAGATATCGACCCAGAGCAGTATGTGGCAGACAAAGGATTGAACACCGTAAATGACGAAGGCGCGCTGCGCAAAACCATAGAAGAAATAATTACTGCAAATCCGCAGTCTGTTGAGGACTACCATAATGGGAAAGAGAAAGCAATCGGATTTTTAGTCGGTCAAACAATGAAAGCCATGAAAGGAAAAGCCGATCCGGCAATGGTGAATCGGATATTGAAGGAACTGTTGTAGAGGTGAACTAATATGTGGTTGTTATTTGCCCTATTATCCTCTGTTTTTGCCGCATTAACATCGATCTTGGCGAAGGTTGGGATTAGCGGCGTAAATTCAAATCTTGCAACAGCAATCCGAACAGTTGTTGTGTTATTTATGGCTTGGGGAATGGTTTTTTTGACACATACCCATACAGGGATATCTGAAATAGGGAAAAAAAGCTGGCTGTTTCTTATTTTATCAGGTCTGGCAACAGGGGCTTCGTGGCTGTGTTACTATAAAGCGCTTCAACTGGGAGAAGCATCTAAGGTCGTTCCCATTGATAAATTAAGCGTTGTGATTACACTGCTTTTGGCGTTTGTATTTCTACATGAGCAATTTACAATAAAGTCAATTGTTGGATGTATACTTATCGGTGTGGGAACGTTGTTTATGGTTTTATAAAATAAGTCAGAAGACGGCAGGCATGATTTGATTTTCCTTTCTGCACAGCATATATTGCACGATTATGCAATATATGCTGTGCGAAAATTGGAAAATTTCGTAATAATTCAGCTTTGCACTTTGCTGCAAAGTCCGTAAGAGCTCGTTGTGATTGAAAACAAAATTTCTAAATTATTTCATTAATGTTTCTAACTCGTCTACTAAACTGTCAAATAATTGCAAAGCTTCTTCAACAGGTTTCTTTGTAGACATATCAACACCTGCATCTCTTAAAATAGAAACAGGGTCTTTGGAGCATCCAGCGCTTAGGAAATTTTCTTTGTATGCCTTGACTGCTGGTGCGCCCTCTTTTAAAATTTTCTGTGAGAGTGCAATCGCTGCCGAGAAGCCGGTTGCGTACTGGTATACATAGAAATTGTAGTAAAAATGTGGTATCCGTGCCCATTCCAGGTCGATTTGCGCATCGTGTACAATATCCTTGCCAAAGTATAGATCGATTAAATCATGGTAAACTTTGCTGGCTGTTTCGGTATTGATGCTCTCGCCGTTTTGTGCCATTTGACTCATTTTTAGTTCAAATTCCGCAAACATTGTCTGACGGTAGATCGTAGCGCGGAACTGTTCCAGGAAGTAGTTAATGAGATAAGCACGCTCTTTTTTGTCCGTTGTATGCTGTAGCAGGTACTGCATTAACAGAGATTCATTGCAGGTGGAAGCAACCTCTGCCACAAAAATTACATATTGCGAATCAATAACAGGCTGTGTTTTGTTGGAGAGATAGGAGTGCAGGGCGTGTCCCATTTCGTGTGCAGTGGTAAATTCACTGTCCAAAGTGTTTTTGTAATTTAAAAGCACAAAGGGATGCTTTCGTACGCCACAGGAGTATGCTCCGCTGCGTTTGCCAGTATTTTCGTAAATATCGATCCAACGGTTTGCAAAGCCTTCTTTAAGCAGTGCTGTATAGTCGTCGCCGAGCACAGAAAGCGCCGCAAGAATATTGTTTTTGGCTTCCTCAAAGGGAATGGATCGGTTAGAGTCTGGTACAATCGGCACATAGAGATCGTACATATGCAGCGCATCAACTTTTAACAGCTTTTTACGAAGGCGTACATATTTGTACATAGACTCCATATTTTCATGGACAGCTTCAATAAGATTATAGTAAACTTGAGTATTGACATTGGTATTGTCAAGGGAAGCACTGAGTGCACTGTCATATTTGCGCATATTTGCAAAAAATTGGAGCTGTTTCATCTGTGCGGACAGGATAGCCGCCGCGGTATTTTTTAAACCGTCATATGTTTTGTAATAGGATTCGAAAGCATCTTTACGGACATTGCGGTTTGTGTTCTGCAACAGTGGAATATAGCTGGACTGCGTTACCGGAAGGCGTTTTCCTTCAATATCTGTAATAGAGTCAAAGGTCATATCGGCATCACTTAACAGCGAAAAGATGCTGTCAGGCGCCTGCGCTAAATCGTTTGCTGCGGCAAGTATTTTTTCTTCCTCATTGCTTAAAATATGCGCTTTTTTACGCCGGATATCATTGATATAACGCTGGTAAACCTTTAAATCTGGCTGTGCTGCATAAAATGCATCCAATTTTTCATCAGAAAGCGTAAGCAGTTCCGGCTCCAAAAAGGAAACAGCAGCAGACATTGCAACATAAGTGCTTAACATCTGGTCGCGGAACCCCTGATAAGTGGTGTTTTTGGTATCAACATCGGAACTTAACGTTGCATAGCTTGCAAATTGGTCAAACAATACAGAAATATCGTCTTGCAGGCGGAGAAAAGCAAGCAGACTTTCTGCGCTTTCACCGAGTTTGCCTTGATAATTTTCGAGCTGGGGAATCCGCTCTTTTATTTTCAGATGGTCTTTTTTCCAGTCCTCATCGGTTGCATATAGATCTGTCACTGCCCATGTATATTCCTTTGGGACATCGCTTCTTTTTTCGTAGCTAATTGTTTCTTTTGCTATTTCACTCATAGTATGTGAACCTCCTTGTTATAGTTTAAATAGAATCTGCGAAACAAACAAGGGCTGTTTCCCACTTGTTTCATCGCTACTATTTACTTTACCATTTTTTGGCGCGATATGCTAGAGGTATTTTTAAGACAAATCTAAGTGCTTGTCAGTATAGATTGAGAAAAATGATTTAATATAGTATAATTGGGTATCAGGGAGGTGTCTTTATGAAGAAAAAAATACTAATTGTTGAAGATGATCTTACGATACAAACACAGCTAAAAACGCTTTTGACCGGAAATGGATATGAGGTTTTTACAGTTACAAATTTTTCTCAGATAATGGAGCAAATACAAGAGTTTGCACCGCATTTAGTCCTTTTGGATATAAAACTGCCAGAAAACAATGGCTTCGAAATATGCGCGCAAATCCGTACTTTTTCAGATATGCCGATTGTATTTGTAACAAGCAGCAATACGGATATGGATGAGTTAAACAGTATTATGCTTGGCGGAGATGCGTTTATTACAAAGCCCTATAATATCGCTATTTTACTTGCCAAAATTTCTGCATTGCTAAAGCGGACGTATTTTTCTTCGCAGACCGAGATTTTTACATGGAACGGAGCTGTCCTGCATTTGGAAAGCAGTATGATTGAATATAATGGACAAAAAGCCGAATTAACCAAAAATGAATTGAAAATTCTGTATTATCTTTTCAAGAATGCTGGGAAAATTTGCTCCCGAAATGATATTGTGGATTTTCTTTGGGATAATCAGCTATATGTTGACGATAATGCTTTAAGTGTAAATATTACCCGTATTCGTGACAAATTGGCTGCAATTGGACTGATAGACTTTATTAAGACGAAACATAGACAAGGATATATATTATGAGTGGAAAACAATATTTAAAAAATAAAATACCAGTTATTTTTGTCAATCTTATGGGTATGCTGGCACTTGCCTTGTTTTTATTTGCAAACGGAAATCAGCTTCAAACGGTCTTGTTTATTTTTATAGTCTGGATGATAATCTTAATTGCATATCTTTCAACTGCATATAATATGCGAAAAAGGTATCTAAATAAGTTGCTGGATATGACAAAACAGTTAGAAGAACGGTATTTAATACCAGAAATTATGACGATACCAGATAAAGCGGACGATCAGGTATTTTATCAGATTATGAAAATGGCAGAAAAATCTATGCTTGAAAAAATAGGCGATATCCAAAATGAGCGAAAAGAATATAAAGAATACATTGAGCAGTGGATACATGAAGTAAAAACACCGATTACAGCAATGAAGCTGCTTTGTGAGAATAACCATTCTACCTTTACCAGAGATATACTTGCAGAATTGGAGAATATCAATCAATATACAGAACAGGCACTTTATTATGCACGAAGCGAACATACAGAAAAAGACTATTCGGTTCGCGAAATAAACTTGTGTGATATTGTGCATAGTGCAATTGCAGATAATAAATATCTTTTGCGCCAAAGCAATATGACCATTACGATTGACAATATAGAAAACATTGTTTACACGGATGATAAATGGGTAAGGTTTATCTTAAATCAAATTATCCGTAATGCTGTAAAATACTGTACAGAGAAGCCTGTTTTACACTTTTTTGTGATAAAGAGAAATGACAGTATTATTTTGTCTGTCAGCGATAATGGAATAGGTATTTCCAAAAGTGATTTGCCCCGAATTTTTGAAAAAGGCTTTACGGGTCAAAATGGAAGAACTAGAAAAAATGCTACGGGAATAGGTCTGTATCTTTGTAAACGTCTTTGTGATAAATTGGGAATAGGATTGGCTGCCTATTCGGAGAACAAAGGGACAACGATTGCGCTTTCTTTTCAAATAAACGATTTTGTTATGGGAGTGCAGGGGTAATATCCTTTGCACTTCTTACGTTTTTGTAAGAAGTGTGTAAGAAAACTGAATACAAAGAATAAACCACTCTGTTTATAATAAAAGCATGAATTTAAGGAGGTTTATGCGATGAATACAATTTTAAGGCTGGAACATATTCAGAAATATTATGGCAATCAAGGCAATATCACAAAGGCTCTTAAAGATATTAGTTTTTCTGTTGAAGCAGGGGAATTCCTTGGCATTATGGGTGCGTCTGGTTCCGGTAAAACAACGTTGCTCAACTGCATTTCTACGATAGATATGGTAAGTGCAGGTCATATTTTTTTAGAAGGAACTGATATTACAGAAATTAAACCAAAGTCCCTTGCTCGGTTTCGCAGAGAAAATTTAGGCTTTGTATTTCAGGATCTTAATCTATTGGACACATTAACAATTTCAGAAAACATTGCACTGGTACTGGCAATCAACAAAACGCCTGCGCAAAGCGTGGAGCCGCGCATTTTGGAGATGGCTCAAAAGTTGAATATCCATGATATTTTAAATAAATATCCTTATCAGGTATCAGGAGGTCAGAAACAGCGTTGTGCTTGTGCAAGAGCGATTATCAATAATCCCAAACTGCTATTGGCAGATGAACCGACAGGAGCACTGGATAGCCATTCCGCACAAATGTTTCTATCCACGATTCAGTGTATCAATGAGCAGCTTGGGGCAACGATTCTAATGGTAACGCATGATGCTTTTACAGCCAGCTATGCCAGTCGTATTCTTTTTTTGAAAGACGGAGAAATATTTACGGAATTGCGTAAGGGCAGTGAGAACAGAAGTGCTTTTTTCCAAAAGATTCTAAATGTCCTTACGATAATGGGAGGAGGGCAGAGCCATGTATGCTAAACTTGTTTTCAGAAATGCAAAACGGTCTGCTAAAGACTATTTAGTTTTTATGGTTACGATGTCGATTTGTGTTACCTTGTTTTACGCATTCCTTTCCATTTCCAGCAGTTCTTATAACCCAGATATAGGTAATACGTATGATTTTACTTTATTAAGCGATGGGTTGAAATTAGCAGTCTGCATGATAACGCTATTATTAATATTTTTAATACGATTTGTCAATTATTATATGCTACGGCGCAAACAAAAAGAATTTGCTGTTGAGTCTATCATGGGAATGGAGCAAAAAACCATTGGCAGGATTTTCTTTGCGGAAACCTTAATTATGGGAGTGATTTCGATTGTGATTGGACTTTTTTTTGGCGTTTTCTGTTCACAGTTTATCACTGCAATGCTTCTAACAAGTTATGGGAAAAGTTATGAATTGTCATGGACATTATTTCCAGATACCGTTTTATTAACGGTAGGGTTTTTTATGTTAAGCTTCTTTATAGTGGGTTTTCAAAACACACGCGTTATACAAAAAACGAAAATTATTGATATGCTTTCCGCAGACAAAGTAAACGAACCCGAACTAAAAAAGAGTCATTGGATTATCGTTGTAGTTATACTCTTTGAGCTATTTACAGCGTGGGCACTTATAACAGGAAGTATAAAAGTTTTGTTCTTTTATGATTCTCGCTTTGCATTTCCTGTGCAGTTTATGTATTTAGGAAATATTCTGATTCCTGCTGTTACATTGTTTTGGTCTGTTTTATGGAGGCTTAGAAAGAAAAAATGGGGATTTCAAAAACTGCTATGCGGCTTATTAGCCTGTTCTGTTTTAAATGCCTTTATAGCGGCAAGCGTGCCTGTACTTACCAATAGATACTATCTTCCTTTGGGAAATGGAATGCTCAGGCAGTATCTATTGTTTGTATTGATCGACTTACTTTTCTTTATTTGCGCATTGATTTATCTTGCCAGCAGCTTTATTGTCACATGGAAAGAAAAATCGCCGGAACATAGATATAAAGAAGAAAATTTGTTCTTCTTCGGGCAAATAATATCAAAATTAAATACAACCAGTAAAACAATGACGCTGATATGTGTAACGCTGGTGCTTGCTATCTTTTTGTTTATCGCCGCTCCAATATTGAATGGCTGGGCTTCTGGTTATCTTGAGATACATTCCATGTATGATGTGCAGATTTTTTCAAAATATAATAATATATATGAAGAAAAAGAACTATTACAAGATAATTATGAAATCGTTACGGATTTTCTGGATAAACATGATATTGCAGCAGCCTTTGACTGCACATTTCGTCTATATCTGCCGAGGAAAAAAGATTTCAGACACCGGATAAAATATGATTTCCCTATCGTGGCAATTTCTTTAAGCGATTATAATGCCATACGGGAAATGCTGGGATATCAACAGATTTCTTTAGAAGAAAATGAATTTACAACTCAGTGGAAGACGATTGCAACAAAGGAAGAATTGAATACATTTCTCAAAGAAAACAGCACTGTTTTGACAGATGCGGGAACATTAACACAGGCATCAAAATCTTACTATGAGGAAGCAATAGGAGAAACAGTTTATAATCTTTATACCAATGTCCTTTATATATTTCCAGATAAAGTTTGTAAGGAATTGCTGCCAGTTATGCAAAACCGCTATATTATAACAACAGAAAAAATTACTTATGATGATGCCCATAAATTGGAAATGCTTTTTATGACAAAATATTCGGAACAGGCAGAAAATGGTGCTACATATGATGTGCGTCTTCGCACATTACAAATTAACAGTACAATCGCGAATAACTTTATCTTGCAGGCTGCGATGCTGTATGGTGCCATTGTTTTAATGGTTATTTGTCTTACAGTGCTTTCCTTGCAGCAGCTTTTAGACGCAGGACAATATCAATACCGTTTTTCTATATTGCGTAAATTGGGTGTGGAGGAAAGCCGTATAGAAAAACTTGTCTTTAAGCAGTTAGGTGTATGGTTTGGACTTCCAATTATTGCAGCAATTGCTGTGGCGGCTGTTGTGATAGTTTATTTTATACAAACAATATCAGCAGAAATTTCAGCGTATATAGGGTTGACGGAATTGATATTGCAGATTGGTATAACAGTAGGAATTTTGTCAATCTTGTTGGTTTGCTATTTTTTGAGTACATGGATACTTTTTAGACGTGCTGTTAATTTATGAACAGTTCCTTATCATGTAATTGATATACTCAAAAACGATTAGAGTTTCCTCTAGGTTCATAGTGCGTTGATAAGGACTTGCAGAATTTTTAAAGGAAGATAAAGTTCCCCTATAATTATAGTGTAAAATTGGATAATATGTGGTAAAATATATCTAATTTTATGCGGCAAGCATGGATAAGCATAGGCGTATCTGCTTTGGCAGAAATTAGTAAACTGCTGTATCAAATGGGATTGCGCAGCTAGTCGGGGAAGAGGAATGCTTTTGTTCGATAAAATGCGAGGGCGCATCCGTTTTTTGCTGAAATCACAGGAAATGCAAAAAGCTGGTTTGCTATATTACAATAAACAATCTGGGAGGATATAAAATGACAAGAAATAACGATAAAAGATTTACAGTATGTATCTGGGGAATTGTCGCTTTGTTTACAGGGCTGTATATCTCTCTTTTGTTTAACCATAATATTTGGACAGATGAAGCATTCACACTGGAATTGCTGCACGAAAATGTAAAGGGGATTATTACTGGCACCGCAAAGGACGTGCATCCGCCGCTTTATTATCTGTATGCAAAGATTTTTTATACAGTGTTTGGTGATGCTTTAATAGTGCAGAAGGCGGCAGCAATTATACCGATGACAGCGGTTTTGGTGTTTGGGGCAACCGTAATGCGTAAGAAATTTGGGGATATGGTTTCGCTGTTGTTTCTATTATTTATTACATGCGTTCCGTGTTCAATGGAATTTGCTGTTCAGGTGCGGATGTATTCGCTTGCGCTGCTGTGCGTAACTGTCTGCGGCGTTTATGCTTATTTGGCATTTGCGGAGGGAGAGAAAAAAGATTTTGTAATTATGGCAGTCAGCGGAGTTGCAGCAGCGTATACGCATTATTTTGCATTTGTTTCTGTGATTATTATTGTGGGATTCCTGCTGCTTGCAATATTAATACCTACAGCGGAGGAGTGGAAAATCCGCACTTTAGGCAGGAGAAAAAATGCCAGAAGTGTTAATACAGATAATGATGTAATAGAGGAGGAACAAGCAGAGGACGCATACACAGACGGCGAAGCAATGGACAGCACGGATAATCGCAATCATTGGTCATATATTATGGAAATGCGTGCTTGGCGGAAAGGGCGGCTGGTATTATGGTGCGCGGCTGCTGTGGGGATGCTTGTAATGTATGCGCCTTGGATGCCGTTTTTTATAAAACAGGTGACAGCGGTGCAGAAAGGATACTGGATACCAGAGATTACAGCAGAAACAATATGGAAATATTTTATATGGACATTTGATTTGACAATTGTGCCGGGCGTGGTATTTCTTTTTCTTGTGATTCTAAAGGGCGCAAGCACATACAACACCGTAAAGATTGCAAAGTATCAGGACGAGTTTGATTTTTTTGCATTGCTTTGTATGCTGGTGCCGACAATAACGATGATTTTGGGCGTGGTGATTTCCTGTATAAAAACACCGATTTACCGTGATCAATATGTATTTCCGTCGTTAGGGCTTTTGGCGCTGTTCTTTGGGATTTCTATGCGTGATGCAAAGCGTTGGCTTCTTGGTGCAATCAGTGCATTCCTTTTGCTGGTAGGTGCAGGGCAGTACAAAGAATGTTTTCATCAGGAATATCGCAGTACCTATGTGCCGCAGACAGAAGCATTTTTTGCAAAGAATCTACAAGAGGATGATTTTATTGTATACAATTGGGATATTTTTGGATTTATTTATAAGTGTTATTTCCCAGAGGAGCAGTTGGTCTATCTGCCAGATTTTGACTTTTCACAAGAGTTTCGGGCTGTGTGGGTGTTAGATACGGAGTGGAATCCAGATGTCGATCCTGCCGTATTGGAAGCCAATGGGCTGCAAATGGAACTAATGGGACATTATGGAATTGAACATAATGAATTTGATATTTATAAGATTTATAAGAAATAGTAAGGAACTGTCCAAAAATAACTTTTAATATTGCTTGTCTTTTTCTCCGATAGCACTACTCAAAAATCAGTTACATAGCCCGCTATGCGCCTGATTTTTGAGCAGCACTCTCGAAGAAAAATCCTGCACACTATTTAAAAGTTATTTCTTGACAGTTCCTAAGGATAAAAGAAAGGAAATAATCAATGGGCTTAAAGTTTTATATCGGGGCGTCCGGTTCAGGGAAAAGCCATGCTGTGTACGAATATGTTATTGAAGAATCGCAGAAACATCCCCATACAAACTATCTGGTGGTAGTGCCGGATCAGTTTACGATGCAGACACAGCTTGAAATGGTAAAACGTCATCCGAGCAAGGGGATTATGAATATTGATGTGTTAAGTTTCGGGCGGCTTTCCCACCGCATTTTTGAGGAGGTAGGCGGCAACGATAAGCCTGTGCTGGATGATACAGGAAAAAGCCTTGTGCTGCGGCGTGTGGCGGCAAATCTTGCGGATGAATTAAGCGTTATGAAGCAGAATATTAAGAAGCTGGGCTATATTCATGAAGTGAAATCTGCAATATCGGAGTTTATGCAGTATGGATTGGGCATAAACGAGGTGGAACAGCTTTGCACATTTGCCGCAAAAAGGGGCGCACTTGCATATAAGTTAAGGGATTTACATATTTTATATAGCGGCTTTTTGCAGTATATTCATGAAAAATATATTACAACGGAGGAAACGCTGGATCGCTTACGAACCGTTTTGCCGAAATCACGCGTTGTCAGTGGCAGCGTAATTGTTTTTGACGGTTTTACGGGCTTTACGCCAGTGCAGAATCAGGTCATTCAAGGATTAATGGAGCTGGCGCAGCAGGTGATTATTACCATTACAATGGATGCGCGGGAAAATCCGTATGTTATGGACAGTGAGCAGAAATTGTTTCATCTTAGCAAAAAAACAATTCATGACTTGGATAAATTATGCAAAGAGGCGCATGTAAAACGCGAAAAAGATGAATTGATACAAGGAGAAAACGTATACCGTTATCGTGATAATCCTTATCTTGCGCACCTTGAACGCGAATTATTCCGGATTCCCTATCACGTATTTGATGAGAAAGACAGTAATACGATTAAAAATAGTATAATGATTCAAGACAGTATTTCCATTTTCGAAGCGTCTAACCCCAAAGAGGAACTGCGCCAAGTATGCTTAAAAATTAGAGAACTTGTGCGCCAAGGGAAATACTGTTATCGGGATATTGCTGTGATTACGGGGGATTTAGAGCGCTACGGATTTCTGGCAAAGGAGGAATTTGCGCAGTTTTCTATTCCCTTTTTCTTGGATCAAACCAATAAGCTGGTGTTAAATCCGTTTATTGAGTTTATTCGCAGTGCGCTGCTTATTATAATACAAGAATATTCCTATGAGGCGGTGTTTCATTTCCTGCGATGCGGGCTTTCTGGAGTTACACCGGAGGAGGCGGATTTGCTGGAAAATTATTGCCTGACGTTTGGCATACGCGGAAGGAAGGCATGGAATACTAGTTTTACAAGGCGGCGAAACAGGCAGGCGGAAGAAGCCGAAGAACTTGGAAAATTAAATGCATTGCGGGAAAAAATTGTGGGGATGCTGGAGCCGTTAATGATAAAAAAGGCGACAGGAAGTGCATTGGTACAGGCAGTTTATGCATTTATTGTAAATGCAGAAATTGAGCAGAAGTTGGAAGAATATGAACAACTGTTTATAGATGAAAACGATTTGGTAAAAGCGAAGGAATATGCGCAGATTTATCGTCTTGTGATGGAGCTTTTGGAACAGATTGATGCACTGCTTGGCGATGAGGAACTGACGATAAAGGAATTTGCTGATATTTTGGACGCGGGTTTTCATGAAATGAAAGTTGGTACGATTCCGCAGAGCGTTGATAAGGTAGTTATCGGTGATATTGAGCGAACACGTCTTTGTGAGATAAAAGCACTGTTTTTTATTGGGATAAATGACGGCATTATCCCCAAAGGTGGTGGAACAGGTGGTATTATTTCCGATATTGATCGTGAGTTTCTGCAGGCATCAGAGTTTGAACTTGCGCCGACACCAAGGCAGCAGATGTATATACAGCGATTGTATTTATATATGATTATGACAAAGCCGACAAAGCGATTAGTGCTTTCCTATGCCAAAGTAGACAACGAGGGAAAAAGCATTCGCCCTGCCTATCTTATTGCAATGGTGACAAAGCTGTTTCCCAAACTTGAGATTGAAAGACCACAGCTTCGCCCAATTGTGGAGCAGATAGACTCGCCTGCAGATGGTTTGTCGTATCTGGTAGATTTTATGCGGCAGTATGCGGCAGATGAGATTGGCGAGGAACGTCAGTTATTTTTTACACTTTATGACGCATATGTCAGAAATCAAGAGTATGCGCCGATCGTTGAGCAAATGAGGCGTGCTTCTTTTTCCTATCTAAAAAACTCTGGCAGCCGCCTGCCGAAAGAACTTGCACAGTTTTTATATGGTCAGGTACTGAAAAACAGTGTAAGCCGTCTGGAAAAATTTGCTTCCTGCGCCTATGCACATTTTCTGCAATATGGTTTAAAATTGGACGAGCGTGACAAATATGGTTTTGAAAGCGTGGATATGGGAAATGTGTTCCATGCCGTTTTGGAGGGCTTTTCGGATAAACTTGCGGAAGCAGGCTATACGTGGTTTGATTTTCCTAAGGAATTAGGGGAGCGGCTGGTAGGTGAGTGCTTGGAAAGCTATGCGGCATCTTATGGGGAAACGGTGCTTTATAGCAGTAAGCGCAACGAATATATGATTACGCGTATGCACCGCATATTAAACCGTACGATTCAGACCTTGCAGTATCAACTAAAACACGGTGCTTTTACACCAGAGAATTTTGAAATGTCCTTTCAGACAACTTCTGATTTGAATGCCGTGAATATTTCGCTGTCTGATGAAGAAAAAGTACAGCTTGTCGGGCGGATTGATCGTGTGGATACCTGCCGCAAGGAGGATAAACTGTATGTAAAAGTGATTGATTATAAATCTGGAAACCGTAAGTTTAATCTGACGGCGCTTTACTATGGTTTGCAGCTGCAGTTGGTGGTCTATATGAATGCTGCAATGGAGGTGCAGAGCCGCCAAAATCCTGATAAGCGCGTAATTCCGGCGGCAATGCTCTACTACCATGTAAACGATCCCATGACAGAAACTGAAAAAGGAAAACCCGATGAGCAGGAGATTGAGGATGCAATATTGGAAGAACTGCGCATGACGGGTATTGTAAGTGATGACGAGGAAATAATCGAACTTCTTGACAGTGACTTTGAAATGAAATCAAAAATTATCCCTGTAGCGCGGAAAAAGGACGGCAGTTTTACACAGGCATCGTCTGTGCTTTCCGATCAGGATTTTAATACGGTTTCCCATTTTGTAAACCATAAAATTAAGGAGTTAGGAAACGCGATTCTTGACGGAGAGATTTCGTTAAGCCCCTATGAACAAAACAGCCCCAAAGGAACCGCGACGGGCAGTGCTTGTACATATTGTGTTTACAGCAGTGTTTGTGGATTTGATAGAAAATTGGATGCAGAATTGGTGCGCCATTTAGAGGATATGGATCAGGAAACAGCAATGGAATGTATTCGCAAGAGTTTGGAGGAGGAAAACAGTGCGCAATAAGGTGGCGATAGGGATACAGAGCTTTGAAGAAATCCAGAATAAACAAGTTTTTTATGTGGATAAAACAAGTTTTATTAAAGAGTGGTGGGAAAATAATGATGAGGTAACGCTGATTACACGTCCTAGGCGGTTTGGGAAAACCTTGAATATTAGTATGCTGGAACAGTTTTTTTCTGTTGACTATGCAGGCAGGGGAGATTTATTTGAAAGTACTAACATATGGAAAGAAGAACGATACAGGCAGCTTCAAGGAACTTATCCTGTGCTAAGTATACGGTTTGCGGGGATAAAGGGAATTAACTTTATCGACACTCGAAGGCAGATTTGTCAGGAGATTGTGGAGGTATATAATCGAAACCGTTTTTTAATGGAACAGGAAAAAGTGGTGAGCGATAGTGACAGAGTGTTTTTTGAAGCGGTATCACGTGATATGGATAATGACATTGCAGCATTAGCTTTGAAAAAGTTGTCTGAACTGATGACAAGATATTACCATAAAAAAGTAATAATTTTACTGGATGAATATGATACACCAATGCAGGAAGCCTATTTGAATGGTTATTGGAATGAGCTTGTCACATTTATGGGAAGTTTATTAAATGCAACATTTAAGACAAATCCGTATCTTTGCAGGGGCGTATTGACTGGAATTACAAGAGTTAGTAAAGAGTCCATATTTTCAGACTTAAATAATCCAGAGGTGGTAACGACAACTTCTGATAAATATGCAGATTCTTTTGGCTTTACACAGCAAGAGGTTTCGCAGGCATTGTCTGTGTTTGGTTTGTCAGACCAAGAAGAAGCAGTACAGGATTGGTATAACGGCTTTACCTTTGGAGAGCGAACGGATATTTATAATCCGTGGTCAATTATTCATTTTCTTGAAAAAAAGAAATTTGCGGCTTATTGGGCAAATACAAGCAGTAATAGTCTTATTAGCAAATTAATACGCGAAGGAAGTAAGGATATAAAAATTACAATGGAGAACCTTTTAAATGGCGGAACATTTCATACAAAAATTGATGAACAGATTGTATTTGATCAGCTTGGACACAATGAGTATGCAATATGGAGCCTTCTGCTTGCCAGCGGATATCTTAAAGTGGAACAACATACAATGGATACAGATACCGGAAAAGAAGAATATATTCTAAAGCTGACAAATAAAGAAGTAAAGCTGATGTTCCAAGATATGATAGAAGGGTGGTTTAAAAACTATTCATCAGCATACAATGATTTTATTAAAGCACTGCTGCAGGGTGACAAAAAGGCTATGAATCATTATATGAATCAAATTGCCCTTGTAACATTTAGTAGTTTTGATGTTGGAAATAAGCCTTCCGGCAGAGCAGAACCAGAGCGCTTTTATCATGGATTTGTGTTGGGACTTATTGTTGAATTATCAGATCGCTTTCGGATTACTTCAAACCGCGAAAGCGGATTTGGCCGTTATGATGTTATGCTGACACCTAAAAATAACCATGATAATGCAATAATATTGGAGTTTAAAGTGCAGGATACAGAGGAGGAAAAAACATTGAAAGAATCTGTAGAGGCAGCATTGCGGCAGATTAATGAAAAAAAGTATGAAGCAGAGCTCATTGCAGAAGGCATTATGCCAGAGCGGATTCGCAAATATGGTTTTGCATTTGCTGGGAAAAAATGCTTGATAGGATAAAATGCACCCGCATAATTTGGAAGGAAAAGGAATTATGCGGGTGCATTGTGAAAGTAGCGGAAGTGTAAGATTTATGGGTAGAGTTCCCAATCACCGATCCATTTTTGTTTATTTAGGTCATACAAACGTCGATAAGTTTTGCCATCAACAGTTTTATAAAGCCAGACAGTATCACTTGATCGAATGCCTATTTCTGATACCGATTCGAATGGATAAGGATCTATGGTTGATGAATGATTAACAATATTGTATGTATTGCATATAAAAAATACAGACAAAACAGCAGCAGCAAATTTTATTATAGTTTCCAATATTTTTCATCTCATTTATAATAAATAGTTATAGTATTATCAAAAATTTTTGTTACAGTCGAGAAGTATTTTCCATTAACATATATATCATATGTACCTTTATCGTTATAAATATAATAAGCATTCTCGGAATTTATGATTGTATATTGTTCTAGAATTGTCGAAGGTATGTTCTGCGGTTTAGATTCTAAGATAAAAAAATCAGGTAAAAGTGAAAGAAGGAATATAAGCGCAACAGCGAGTATACCAGTTTTAGCACAATGTTTCTTAGTGAATTTATCTTTGTCTGTAATCCAGTTTATTCTTCTGCTGATATCTGTATCACTCCTGCTGCTAAATGGGGTAATACAGATATTTGCTAAATTTTCTTTCGGTTTTATATTTTGTATTTTGGCTATGTGAATTAGGCATTCTGTATAATCTAATTGTTCAAGGCAGCCTAGCTGTTTTATTACAGATGCATCAGAGCGAAATTCTTGAATTTCAATTATTTGTTTGCGCAAAATAATAATAAACGGATTCCACCAATATATAATATGAAGTAATTCACATAAAAAACGAATCCATAAATCTTTGTGATAGTAATGGGAGATTTCATGGGTAAGTATGTATTCCCAATATTTGGGTGATAAATCCAATTCGGGAAGGACAATACAAGGTTTAAAAAGCCCAAAAATAAACGGCGTGTCTGCCTGCGTGCTAATCTTAATTTGAAATTGTACCGGTTTTCGATATGTTTTATTGATGGATGCGACAACTTCATTTATAACAGGATTGTCATATGCTTTAAGCTTTTTTACCTTTTTTTGAGTGTCAAAATATGCGCTAATCAGTTTTATAAAAAAATATATGCTGCCTGCAATTGTTAACGCAATAAGAAGCGACATAATATCCCATTCTCTTCCTATAAAAGTAAATCGGGTTTTATATAGAGCAACATAAAATTTCGGAAAAATATGCGTAATATAAATGTTTCTCTGGGTAGGGAGTTCAAAAGGCAGAAGCAAACGAAGCAATATGACAACCATTAATGCAGCAACAAGATTCAAATTGTTAAATAATATAATTCTGGTTTTGTGCAGGAAACAGTGCAGCAATGCAATAATCATACCACTGAGTAAGGTTATATTGAGAACTGTCATAAATGTAATCATAGTGCTTTCTCCAAATTAAACTTCTGAGGAATTGGATTCTTCTTCCATAGATTTAAGAATTTCTTCTTTTCGCTTCAATATCTCTTGTTCAAGCATATTAAGCTCGTCCAGTGCTTCTTTTGAATGTTCTATTGGCACGAGTGCCGCTACGAGATTCGATGCACTGATACTCTTAGGCACTAAGAAATCAATAAATTTTTTTAAAACAGGTAGTTCCGCTTTTTGCGGATCGGCAATTGGTTTTAGCTTACGCGAAATTTTTTTGCCTACTTGTGTATAGCCATCCACTGCGATAAAATTCTTTTTTATAAGACTTTTTGTAATGCGCTGTACGCTGTCAATCGTTCCGTTCTCATCCCGCTCCACAATCTCTGCTACAGTAAGCGGTTCCTCGGATTCCCATAATATTTGCATAATTTCAATTTCACGGGTGGTTAATTTCATAGTTCTGACCAATCCTTTCTAGCTGGTATTGTAATCAATATCTGTATATGTGGTGTGTATAACAATTTATGCACTTTTTGCATATATATAGCACGTCTATGCATATTTTTTGTAATATTATTACCGTAACTCTAAGTGTATTATACATGGTATGGTATTATTTGTCAACTATTATCTTTGAATTTGACGATAATTGTTTAATAATTATTTTGTGTTATATTCTGGGATATTAAAAAGGGGAAAAATGCAAAAAAAATTAAAAATATGTCTTGACAATGGTTTTTGAAAGTGTATAATGCAATATAACAACTATCGTCCTATAAAACGACTGATTGCTAGCGATTGTTTTTTGAAATTATGAAAGATAGATTATCAGATTATTGATGTTAATAATTAGTTAGAAACTGTCATGAAATAACTTTTAATTTTGGCGCAGTATGAATCTGTATAGGCTAGGTGGAGGAATAAGGCGTACCGGGGTACGCCGATTGACGACAACGACGCGTATACAAATTCATACAAGTCAAAATGAAAGTTTATTTCATGACAGTTCCTTAAGACAAGTGGGAGATCACGTGCTGCCGTGAAATCATTTATATAAAAAATATGAATTGTTGGAAGCTGGATAAGGTAAATTGGGCTGGTATATAGAAAATATGGCAGCACATCTTGCTTGTTACCGTCTAAAATATCTTTGTACAGCTTCTATTAATTCCAGTTTTGAAAGGAGTTTTTAAAATGAGAAAAAAAGGTATAAAAGCGAAAATAGCACGTATTGCGCTGACAGCAGCTATGACACTTGCATTAGGTATTCCAGTATGTGCTGCAAGTGCAGAAGCAAATGCGGAAATTGCGAGAGGGGCGACACAGTATGCGGATTACAATTTGACAATTCATAGTGGTACTGTTGTTTATACAAAATCTGGTCAGAATTTTGCGCATCCTGCAGTTGTAAAAATGGAAGGTATGAGCGCAGGTCTTGGCTATGTAGAAGTAGCCACTTATGATGCGTCAACTCATAGTATGGCGTCTAAAGGAAAAAAGATAATATCAGGATTAGGTACTGTGACAATTGATCCAGCAGCAAATTATCCGGGGCAGTATATATGTGCAGGATTCTATAGGGAAGGCATAGAAGGGGAATATTCTATAAGAGGAAAGTTCTACTATGACGGAATTTAGTTCATAAAGAGAAAGTTTTTACTATTTCTATATGCAGAAAACGATACTTTAAAATGGATAACGCGAAATTAGATGTTAATGATTCATCACAGATGGTATTGTTTTTTGAAAATTTAGAAGTAGTAGAAGAGATATATAATGCAACTCCTCATAGGCATATTATGGGGAGTTGTAAATTCTTATTTCTTTTGTTGAGGAGAAGTTTATGATCGTATCAAATTCTGGGCTTTATAATATAGGGCTAGATTTAAGACGGGGGTTAACCAATAAACGGTTTTGGTCGACGCTTGGTGTTTTGGCATTTGTTTTTTCCCTTTTTATTGGATTAAGGGGAATCTGGCCGCTTACTACATATTATTATGGTGGTGATGCAGGCTATCGTGCATATGTGGGCAGGATGTTTACGCAGAAAATAATTATTCAATCTTTAATCGATTTGGCTGTATTTGCAAACTATTTTCCGTTTTTTGGAGCAGTTGCCTTTGCGTACACAATTGTGGATGACCGCAGGCATGGATATTGTTTACAGCAGATACAAAGAATAGGATTTTCAAAATATTATTGGAGTAAATTGACAGCCAGCGGGATTTTGGGAGGCTTAATGGGAACAATGTGTATAGTGCTTATTTGTTTGCTTTCGGCTATTTTAGTTGCATGGAATCCATTTACGAAAGAAGCTGTTGCGTATTATAACAGTTGGACGGACTATGATAATATAATAGGATATGTTGGCTGGGGATATGATGGAGCATATTTTTATGTAGAAAATCAGTGGGTATGGTGGATGCTGGGGTGTATAAAATATTTTGTGATGGGAACATTTTTTGGATTTCTTGCAGGGATAATAGCATTTTATACGAATAACAAAGTGATTTTGTATGCGGGAACGGTTATTTTTTTACTTTTAGAAGATAAGTGGCTGTATATGCTGATTCTTTTTTGTGGAAGGGATTCTTATATATCAAATATTTTAAGCAGATTTTTCCAACGGGCGAATATAAAGATGTTTGGTAATCTGTATCATTATTCCTTATTGTTGTTTCTGATAATTCTTTTGTTAAATTTTGCAATATATATTCAAAACAGGGTAGAGCATTTTTATATGGAAGGAGGAAGTATGGATGATTAAGCGTCAGCTTGAAACTACACTGAGAAAACCATCAGTTCAATTGAAACTCTTAGTTATTACATTCCTTTTTATACCATCATTAATAGAACAGTCAGGAATTATGGAAACGCTTACGGGAGAAATTAGAAATGGCGGAAAGCCAACAGTTGCGATTATGCTGCTCTATACGTTTAATTATTTATATTTTTATGTAGATATTTTTATTGTGGGTTTTATTTTATTGATACCCGATATTATTCGAGATGAGCATATTGAAAAACAATCTATTATAATGAATATTGCAAGAAAAAAGGCAGCGGTTGCAGCAATCTCAAGGATTGTTTGTTTTTGTGCTGCCTATGTGGCATGGTTTGTCTTTTTAACTGTGGTGATTGCTGGTTTGTGGTTTCGTGATTTTTCTCTTGAATGGCCTCGTTTTATTAGTATTATACAAAGACGGGTATCAAGGCAAACAGATTTTTATATGGAATTTATTATGCTGCCTGATAATTGTTTAGACTACCCTGTACCCATTGCAGTATTTTTGGTTTTGCTGCGCAGTACGCTTGGGTTTATTTTTCTGGGAATGCTCGCAAGCTTATCTGCACTGTTGACGAAAAAAATAAAAACAGGCGTTGGCATTGTGATTTTTTTATTGGTGGCTGCATTATTTTTATATTATGATTTTGACGGTGGTTTTCTGCGTTATTTTGATGGTTCTGCGCCGCTTCTAAATGCACGGGTAACAATTGATCTAATCAAATGGACAATTGTACCGTTTTTTACATTTCGAAGCATGACAGACAATTTTACAGATTGGATACAATACGGGATTTTTATGGGATTGGCACTGTGTTTGATTACAGGCGCTGGAATATGGTGCTATTATCAAAAGGGGGACTTAGGCGATGCAGATCAAAATGAATAATGTTTGCAAAAAAGTGAAAGGTGCAGACCTTTTAAGTGATATCAGCCTGACAATGGAGTCAGGGAATATCTATGGCTTTGTAGGCGATAACGGTGCAGGGAAAACCGTATTATTTAAAATATTACTTGGATTAATGAAAAAGACATCTGGATCGATTACGATTAATGGCGCAGAACTTAATGACTTATTGCAGGATGTTGGTTTTGTAATTGAACGACCAGAGTATATTCCTTATTACAGTGCATTTAAAAATCTTGCAGTCATTGCCGCCTATCATAAAAAGGCAGACCATGAACGGATTCGGGAAGTGCTTACCATGTTTGGATTAGATCCAGAGGATAAGAAAACAGTGGGGAAATATTCGCTTGGAATGAAACAGAAGTTAGCTTTGGCAATGGCATTTCTGGAAGATCCTGCGGTTTTGATTTTGGATGAGCCGTTAAGTGCTTTAGATGAGAGTTCTGTCAGCCATGCAAGAGAGAAGATTTTAGAAGCAAAAATGCAGGGAAAGTTAATAGTGGTTGCTTCTCATTATAAAGAAGATATCCAATCACTGTGTGATGTTGTGTATAAAATGAAGGCGGGGCGGATTGTGGCTGAATGCAGGGAAGAACCAATGAACGCTGTTAATTTATAAAACTTGTAATTAAAAATCTGCAAATCATCAAGATACTATTGAATTATCCGCTATTTCTGTTAAAATATAAAAGGAAAATTGCTAAAAATTATCTTATTATAAAGTAAATGGAGGATTAGGATGACATATGAACAATTCCGCAGTGATTTGCTGCGAAAATTGGAGGAAAAGACAAATGATCTGGGGTATAAAGAGGTAAAGTATTATCCGGATGGATTCACTTCGGAAGATCCGGCAGATTTATCGACTATACGTAATACGAATGTGAAATACCATAGGTTGGAGTCGGATATTTTAAAAGGGGATTTCGTGCTTTTAATGGTGGGAACAGAACATCATCAAATCTGCCGCTTTTCAGTCAGTGATTTATATGAAGCATTTGGACAAAACGGTTGGGAATCTGTTTGGACAATTGTTAACTCTCATTTGGCGGAATCCAAGAAATATGCAGAGTTAGGGATTATGGAATTAATGCAGAAAAATGAGTACGATGCATTGAAGGATAAACTTTTTATCCGACCATTGAATTTCAATGATCATCGTTTTGAACTTAAGGAAAATGTCTATAGACGTGTCGGAGATATGGTGCTGGTGCTTTATGTTCTGGGAAATGATGTTTGGGATAATGAGCGCCATAATGTAATGTCGATGAAAATGCCAAGATTAATGATGGAGAAATGGGGACGAGATGAGGATGAGATCTGGGACAGTGCAATGACCAATACCTATATGATGGCACCGCCGAGGATGTATCTTAATCCAATGGATGCGTACAAACCGCCGTATTATAAAGGTGCATTTATGGCTTTGAACAGTGATATTCACTCGATTTCGCCCATGTCAATTCCAACCATAACAACAACGACGCAGATGAACGGAGCAATCGCGATGTTTTATCCGGGTGTGAAAGAGCGGCTTGCCGAATTATTCGGAGGCGATTACTATGTAGCGTTTTCGAGTATTCATGATGTACGGCTGCATAAAAAAGGAAGTATGTCACCAAGACAGATTCTGCAATGTATTAAGGATACCAATAATATGTTCGATCCAAAGGATATTTTATCCCGCAAGGTGTATCTGTATGAGGCAGCGACAAAAGAACTAAAACAGTTGGTAGTGTGACAGTTTCTAATTATAGAAATAATACGAATAGAAATAATACGAATAGAAATAATACGAATAGAAATAATACGAATAGAAATGATAGATACAATTGCGTAAAGATGCGGGACTCGCATCTTTGCGCAATTTGTTTTTGCACAGTTTACCACTGCGTCTTATGAAAGAAATTATAAAAAATTAATAAATATGATGCAATTATGATGCAAAACTCCTGTATACTGAATGTAATTACGTTGATAGGAGTTTTTTCTATTACGAAATCAATTGGGAAAGGAATCGAGTATGAGCAATAATAGAAAAACAGCGAAAAAGTTTATTGTAGTTTGGCTGCTTGCGGTGATATGCTGCCTATGCTGTCCACTGCCGGATATTGCAGCCGCAAAAGAGCGGTTTATAATTGACGCACAGATGCTGCCTTCGACCAAGCAGACATATGATATTTTGGTTACAATTGAAAATCAAGGAGAGGACTGGGAAGGAGCTGCGCGGCTGATGCTTGACAATGTTTACAGAGAATCCGGTAAATGTGCTTATGACACAGTGCTTTCATTGCCACAAGGCAGCACAAAACAGTTTACCATTAGGATGCCAAAAGCAACGATAGAGAGTACAGAAGGGACTATCCATATTTCTTTGATGGAGAAAGAAAATAAAATAATAGCAAGTAAGGAGTTTCCGCGGCTTTTGCAGAATATTGTAGAAGGAATTAAAATGGGAATTCTAAGTGACAGCTATGCGGCGCTTACATATTTAGATATGGGAGGACGAGAATTATATTACCATAACAGAAGCTTGCCAATTAGGCTGTTACAATTAAATCAAGACAATTTAAAAATGCGGCTGCCTGAGTTGGAACTTCTAGTGATTGACAATTTTCATACAGAGGTGTTAGACAATGAAACAGTTGACGCATTGGCGCATTGGGTGGATGACGGCGGTGTATTGATTGTCGGCACGGGCAGTTATGCCAAGGATACACTGGGCGGACTGGGATTTTTGGGAGTGGAATGCCGCAAAATCAATGCACCTGCGGGGATAGAACAGGAAAACGTTATTTCTTCTTATGATTACGTAATGAACCAGCTTCCGCTGGCGGAATTAAGGGATAAAAACAGCTTTTATGAAATTGACGCAGATAATATAGCGCTTGCAGCATCGCAGAATAGTGGCTCTGTGGGAATCCTTTCCTATTCTCTGCTTGAGTTTGGTAAGCTGGGAGTGGAGAATCTAGGGGGCGTCACACAGGAGGGGTATGTAAAGAACTACTTATTGAGCATTATATGCAGTTATGCTGATTCCAGTGATGGATCGGACGCCTATGATTTCCTTAATACATATGCTGTCAGCAGTACGTTCAACAGACTATTACGCATACTGGGAAATAGCAGCAGGCTGGATTTTAGCGTTCTGCAATGGCTGATTGCGTTGTATGTAATATTTATAGGTCCCGGGTTGTATTTAATTCTGCGGTTTATTAAGAAACGGGACTGGTATTGGATAATGGTGCCGGTAACGACACTGATAACCGTTTTTCTGGTATATTGGGCAGGCAGAGGGTTTGAGGTAGACAGTACCAGTGTCTATAGCGTAACGATAGAGAATCTTGCAGATACACAAAATGCCATAACTTATCTACATTGTTTAGACGCAGGACATAAGGAGTGGGAACTGCGTTTAGCAAAGGAGTATGACTATGTAGGCTCTGCAATAAAAAAAGATTATACAACTGCAGAGGGTAACTATTTTTATCATGTTCAAAAGAAAGGGGATAGATTATATTTCGGTATTAATCCAACAACCGGTTTTGAGGATGCTTATTTACAGGCTGGAGTTGCCAAGGAACCAGAAAGCGGCAGCTTAATCATCAATAATGATGAAACGATATCTAATTTTACAGAGCATACGTTTCCTTACTTTGCCATAGTGGATCCGGATGGTGACAGATTGAAGATATATGAGAACCTATCGGCAGGAGAAACCATTGCACTTTCTGAATTAAAAGAAGATTACAGTGGTAAATTGATAGGAAGGCGTGGGGATATTATGAGTGATTACATATATAATTATTTGGACGATAAACTCCATGGGCAAGATGCAGAAAATGGAAATATAATTACAGCTTTGGGCTTGGGGATTACATCAGTATATGCACAGGGAAATTTGAAAAAAGATACAGTGGTTATCGGTGTAACGCCAGATTGGGACAAAGTGGTAGATGACAAATGTAATGAAGTTTCTTATCGCTGCCTATATGCGGTTATGGGGGATAAATATGCTATACATTGAAAACTTAACGAAACAATATGGTAGTTTTACAGCAGTGAAAAATTTAACATTGCACATACCAGAGGGGGATTTGTTCGGGTTTGTTGGGCCGAACGGTGCGGGAAAAACAACGACAATTCGTATTGTTTGCGGACTTCTGAAAGCAAGCAGCGGATCGGTTAGAATCGGTGAATCACAAGCGCCTATCGGAAGCAAAGAGATGAAACGTCAGATTGGCTATGTGCCGGACTTTTTCGGAGTATATGATAATCTGAAAGTGCGGGAGTATATGGACTTATATGGTTCTATGTATGGAATGCGTTCAAGAGATATCGAGAAGATATCAGATGATTTGCTGGAATTGGTCAATCTTTCGGATAAAAAGGAATTTTATGTCGATACGCTTTCGCGTGGTATGAAACAGCGTCTTTGTGTGGCGCGTGCGCTGCTGCACAATCCGAAACTGCTAATATTGGACGAGCCAAGTTCCGGACTTGACCCAAGGGCACGTGTTGAGATGAAAGAACTATTGAAAAACTTGCATACAATGGGAAAAACCATTGTGATTAGTTCGCATATTCTTTCAGAATTATCGGAAATGTGCACCAGCATTGGGATTATGAATCACGGGGAGTTGGCGGCGTCGGGGCGCATTGAGGATATTATGACGCAGATTGCGGGCGGGCGGCGCATACATATTCAAGTGGCTTCCAATATGGAAACCGCAGTGCGCGTTGCCAAGGAACAGGCAGGCGTTACAGTAGAGTCCGTCAGGGAAAATGAAATGATTATTATCAATAACAAAACAGATGAGCAAATCAGTATGTTTATTGGTCAGCTTATTCAAAATCAGGTAGTTTTAACAGGCTTTTTCCGCGAGGAGGGGAGTTTGGAATCGCTGTTTATGCAGTTGACGGGAGAGGAAGAAGTTTGAATAAGGAGCGTCTTCAAACGATTTATTGGAAGTCTGCCAAAGCGAGGAGGTATTGGAATGAATTTACGAATCAATCCCATTATTAAAAAGGATTTGCAGGTAACGGTGCGTAATATGCGTTTTAGCTGGGCGCTGTTTGCTTATGAAGGGGTATTGGCACTGGCGTTTTTAATGGCGCTTGCGGTGATAAAAGAAGAAAACAGTGGTATTTACGGCAGCACCAATTTCTATAGTGAGTTAATTTATTTATTTCCAATTATTGGAATTGTGCAGGTCTGTATTGTGACATTGATTGTGCCGATTATAACAGCATCTGCCATTTCAGGTGAAAAGGAACGGCAGACATTCGATATTATGCTGACGACTTGTATGTCGCCGTTTACGATTGTAGTTGGGAAAGTGTTTTCGGCAGTGTTGCGGATTTTGTTTTTTGTGGCTGCCGGAATGCCGGTTATGGCGCTATCCTTTGTTGTAGGCGGGCTGAATTGGAGCAATCTGTTTTATTTTGTGCTCACGATTATTCTTTTGTCGGTGCTTTCGGGGAGTATTGGTATTTTTTGCTCCTCGTTCTGCCGCAGGTCAATTGCAGCAGTGATTTTTTCCTATGCGTGGTATTTTGTAATCTATATAATGACGTTTGTTCCTTCAATAATGAGGAGGTTGTGGTGGGAGGAAACGTCTATGGGCGAAACAATGCTGTTTTGGCTGTTTAATCCCATTATCTTTTTTGAAGAATTTTTTATGCAGATGATGACGGGAGAATCTTTGTTCGGTACACAAGGCTCAAGATTTACTAGAAATGAAGTGGGGGATTATACGTATTATTTGTCGCAGGGAAAAGAGTGGTTGTTTTTATCGGCGGCGTGTATATTGCTGATGTCGGTTTTGTTTATGTATGTCGCAGCGTGGAAGGTCAACCCCATGCACTCCTTTACCATAAAACTACGCAAGATAAAACATTAATTTGTTGGAAAATGTTAAAATAAACATTAATGTTGATGAATCCGCCTTCCATTGATGCGATAGAGAACATATTATTCCTGTGGAGTGCAAAGCAGCAGAGTATGTGAAGGCGAAAAGTTAAATGGTTTACCGCAAAAAGTATCGTCCGCAGTATGCAATTCGGATATCGGGAAGAAATTTCGGCATGGCAGAGGGGCTCCGTGCGGTTTATTGTATTGGGGATATGGAGGAATAAGGAATTAAATGGAACAAAAGGAATTTCTAAAAACAATTCAAGCCTATCGCCGCAGGCTGAATCTGGCAGCATTTATAAAATACTCTGTTTTTGCGTTAAGTGTTGCGGTGGCTGCGGGGATTTTGATACAGGCTGCAGCTTTGCTGATACCCTTGTACTATGTAAATTTCTATACGCTGTTTACATTGCTTAGCGGTGAATTTGCGGCAATAACAGTATGGATTCTAAGGCGGATATCCTTAAAGCAGGCAGCGCTTACAATGGATAGTTTCGGTTTTGCGGAACGGATTGTAACTGCCTATGAAAATCTGCCGCAGAAGGGCATTTTGGTTGAAATGCAGCGAAAGGATGCAATGCGGCAGCTTAGAGCGCACAAGGATAAGATTCGGATTGCGCTTTTGCCATCTTGGAAAAAGCTTGTGCTGCTGCTGGGATTAAGCGCAGCATTGACAGGGCTTGGATTGACACCTTCTGCCCAAAAAGAAAATGCCAAGGAACAGCATCAATTAAAAGCGGAAGCAAAAGAGAAAGTGCAAGAGATTACAGAAGCTGTGGACAGCCTGGTAGAGTTAGGGAAGAAAGCAGAAGAAATTACGCCGGAGCAGCAGGCGGCATTGCAGCAGATGATCGAAAGCCTGCAGTCTTCTCTCGCAGAGTACCAGCAGGCACAGTCAACAGAGATGATGAAAGCGGCAGAAAGCAAGCTAAATTATAAATATGAAAATATTAGCAGTGACCTGTACAATATGGCGCAGAATTTGCCAAGCAATGCATCACAAATGCTGACAGAGGAAGCCTTGCAATATATGGAGTCTATGCAGCAAGCGGCGCAGCAGATACAAGAATTAAACGGCAGCGAATTAGCCCAAGGAATCCCGTTTTCTAATGGTTTTAACGGAAAAATTAACCAAGGAGATACAGCGCAAGGCAATAACAGCGGACAAAACAGCGGTAATGATGCGGCGGGTTCGGGCGCAAGCAGTTCGGGTGGGCAAAATAGTGGTAATGGTCAAAGCCAAGATGGAGGAACGGGTCAAGGTGATAGCGCAGGTCAAGGCGGAGAAACGAACCAAGGCGATGGAACAAGCCAAGGTGATGGAACGAACCAAAACGGAGGAACAGGTCAAGGCAGCGACTCAGGCGACAATGGATACAACGGTCAGGGGCAGGATAATGGAGAGGGTTCTGGCGGCGGCAGAGGAACAGGGAGCACTAATGCGGAACATGATTATGTTAGTGTTCCCAATCGAATCGCAGAGGGCAGCAATCTTGCTGGAAACACCTTAAACCATGAGGATTCTACGTATTTCCGCGCACAGAGCGGGATAAGCTGGGAGGGAGAGCATATTTCTCACGAAGCAGTAATCGGCAGTTACAAGGAGAACGCTTACGAAGGGATTGCTGCTGGAAAATATCCAAGTGGAATGGAGGAAATTATTAAGGAGTATTTTGCAAGCTTTTGATTTGCTGTGCAGTGTAACTATGGCTTGGGATGCGTGAAGGACACATAAGACTATTGCTATGAAGAAGTACGCTACATTACAAGAATAACTATGGGTTTGGATGTGTGAAAGACACACAGGGGGTAAAAAACATGGGAGAATGGGATAACAGTAGAATGCACGATCCGGCATATATGGCAGAACGGATTGCATCGTGTGAGGCAGAGATTGCCAAGGGGATTGTCGGACAGCGTGAAATTATTCGTCAGGTGCTGCTTGCCATGCTTACTGGCGGCAATGTACTATTGGAGGGAATGCCGGGCTTGGGCAAAACCATGCTGGTCAGTACGATTGGCAAAGTTTTTGACTTGTCATTTAAACGAATACAGTTTACGCCGGATTTAATGCCGAGTGATGTAACGGGAACCAATATTATTATAAAGAATGAAAAGGGCAGTGCTTTTTCTTTTGAACAGGGGCCAATATTTGCGCATTTAATTCTGGCGGATGAGATTAACCGTGCCACACCAAAAACACAGTCGGCATTACTGGAAGCTATGCAGGAACATACGGTTACAGTGGGCAACGAAAGTCATACGCTTGCGGAGCCGTTTTTTGTGCTGGCAACGCAGAATCCGATAGAGAACGAAGGAACATATCCATTGCCGGAAGCGCAGCTAGACCGCTTTATGTTTAAGATTTTGGTGCGTTTTCCTTCAAAGGAGGATTTAAAAAATATCGTGGCGTTAACGGAGGGAAGCCAAGCGCCTGTTATAGAGAAACAGATGGATGGAGCGGGATTACTGGCGGCACGTACGTTGGTCAATCAGATTCCAATTGCAGATGCTGTGCTGGATTATCTGCTGGATCTCGTAATGGAAACACATGCTGCGAATCCGCATATTCAGGAGGGCGCAAGCCCAAGAGCGGCGCAGGCGTTAATCCGTGCGTCACGGGCAAAGGCGTTTTTGGAAGGACGTTTCAATGTATCTTTTCAGGATGTATCGCAAATGGCGTATCCGGTTCTGCGTCATCGGATTATCCCAAGCTTTGACGCAATTAGTGAGGGGATTAGCGAGGACGATATTATCCAAGAGATTTTGGCGGCAAAAAAAACGTAAAGGGACATAGTTAAGAAAGTATAATAAAGAAAGGGGCTGCCGCATTAAGGGGAATAGATGCCAAGATATGATAACACTGTGATGTATTTCGCACTATATCTTGTATAATCAAAGCTTATTGCAACAACCTCTTGCAGATAGGAGTATTTGGCGAAAATGATACCAGATGCAGTATTTTTTCATAAATTGTCGCGTCTTCGGATGGCAATGGGGCATCGTGCTTCCATGAATTTAACAGGAAACCATAAGTCTACACAGAAGGGTTCTTCAATGGAGTTTTCGGACTTTCGGGAGTATATGCCGGGGGATGATATCCGTCGTATTGACTGGAATGCTTATGGGCGGTTAGACAGGCTTTATATTAAGGAATATATGGAAGAAAAGGAGGCAGTAATCTCCATCCTTCTCGATACAAGTGCGTCAATGCTGTATGGCGAGAAGAAAAAGAGCGAACTTGCCTGTATGCTGGCAGCAACGTTTTCTTATATTGGATTAAACAATATGGATCGCGTAGTGCTTTATGATATGAAAGACCTACAGAACGGCAAAATGCAGCCGCCTTTTATGGCAGGCGGCGGGAATAAGGCACTGCCACGCCTTGCGGACTGGTTAAACCAGCGCACCTTTAGCGATACGGTGGATATTAGCGGGGCGGTTATGCGGCTTCCGGTAAAAAGTAATGGTATTACAATTATTATAAGTGATTTTTTGCAGGAAACCTTTTTAGTGCCGGAGGAGGACACCTTGCGGAAACTGCTGCATTTTTTGGAATACCGAAAACAGCGTGCGGTTTTGCTGCACGTATTGGCACAGGAGGAATTAGCCGTAACGCTGACAGGCACACGCAATTTAATTGATATAGAGGACAACAGCACACTGCGCCTTACGCTTGATGCCAAGAGTATTTTGGTGTATCAGAAAGCACTTGCGGATTTTTTGACATCTTTTCGTGCGGAATGTGCACGGGCGGGGGCATTTTATGCGGTATGCAGTACGCAAAGGGATATTTATCAACTGATTTTTCAGGATTTAAAGGGATTATATGATATTTGAAAGCTTATGGCCGCTGTTCTTTTTGGCGGCGGTTCCTATCATTATTATTTTATATTTATTAAAGCCAAAGGGAATCGATTATCTGATATCTTCCAATCTTCTTTGGCAGAAGTTGCTGCGGAATGAACAGTCGCGCACATTTTTGGAGAAGTTTGTTCACAATATTTTAATGTATCTGCAATTATTGATTATTGCTTTGCTGGTTATTGCGTTCATGTCGCCGTTTATTAAGGTGGAGGGCAGAAATGGCGGAAGGACAATCCTGCTGTTGGATACCAGCGCAAGTATGCAGCATCGTTGTATGCAGCATCGTTATATGCAGCATAATCGTACATATAGTAACAATACGCAGAATACGAATGCGCAGCAGGCAGGAAGCACCGAAAAAAGCCGCTTGGAGGAGGCAGTTGATCAGGCGTGCGAATATGTGAAAACAGCGGAGCATATGCAGTTTTCTATTGTTACGGTGGATGGAAATGGTGTACAGCTTTTGGCAGTGGACAGCACGGATACAGATAGTTTGGTGCAGACGTTGAAGGGATTGGAATGCAGTGACAGCGGCGGAACAATTGTGCAGGCGCAGGGGATTTTAGATACACTGATAGGGGATTCGGCAGAGCAGGCGGCAAATTTAGTTGTGTATACAGATGGCAGCGGCGCTTCTGGATTTGAAGAACTGCACAGCACCGCACAGAAAGAACTTTATGTAATTGGCGAAGCTGTTTCCAACGTGGCAAACGAATATACGGTATTTACGGAGCGGGAGGACGGATTCTATGATGTAATGGTAAGCGTTGCCAATTACAGTGACAAAATGGCTTCCTTTGATATTAGTCTGTATGATGAGGGGGAAAAGGTAATTGCGCTTGCGCAGATGCAGCTTGCGCCTTCCGAAAGTACATTTCATGTATTTGAACAGGTAAATTGGCGCGGAAAAACATTGACCTCACGCATTGACGGGATTACTTTTTCTGACAGCAGTCAGGAGGGCAGCCAAAGTCAGGGAATCAGCCACAGCCAAGACAGTAATTCTATCCAAGACAGCCTTGCCGCAGATAATTGTTCGCAGGCGGTAAAAGGCAGACAAAACCGAATTAATGGGCTTTTGGTCGGCAGCGGCAACACTTTTCTGGAAAAGGCTTATTTTGCTGTGACGGGGGAAAGTCTTGCTAAGGCGAAGACAGATGCCGCTGCGCAGATAGATACGGGAACGCTCAAAAGAACACCCTTGCAGGAGGAAGGCTATAATGTCGTGATTTATGATGCAGGGCAGGCGCCGCAAAATATAGAAACCAGCAGGCTTTTGTTTGGCGATGCAAGAGGGGAAGCTGTCGAAACGCTGGAAAATGTAGTATTGGATATAACTGACTGTGATTTAACAGCCGGTTTGTCGGGATTTCATATCGGGGTAAATAAGGCGTATTGTTTTGCACTTCCCCAAGGAGCGCAAAGCTTTCTTGCATATAATGGCAAGTGTGTGGGTTATTATGGAGAGTGGGACGGCAGGAAGGAAATTGTTGTAGGGTTTGATATCCGTGAGTCGGATTTTCCGCTGCGTGCAGAGTTTCCGGTGTTTTTGACAAATGCAATGATTTACCTTTCCGATACTTCTTGGCTTGCGGCAAGTACTTATTACGCTGGCGAGGAAATAGCCCTTCAGCCTTGGGCGGAACTAGACAGAACACAGTTTGACAGCCGTCCGAAAAAGGCGGGGGTTTATCAGATTGGCAATGACGAATATCAGGAACGGTATGTCGTGCGTTTTCGGACAGATACTGAGTCGGAGGGCAGAACAACAGCAAAATCCGTGGTAGGTACGCATGGACTGCAGGTGCAGAAGGTAAAGCAGACATTAAGAAATCTTTTTCTGCTGCTTGCGCTGGTGCTCTTAGTGGTGGAGTGGATGCTCTATGTGCGTCAGATGCGATACCGTGGTAAGTTTTATCTGGCAGTGCGGGGCGTTGTGGTTTTGTGTGTGCTGCTGGCATTGTTGGGGATAAAGATTCGTCTGGGCAGCGCAAAGACGGCGACGGTTTTTATCGTTGACCTTTCAAGCAGCAATGAAACGCATTTGGAGGAGATGCAGGACTATTTGCAGAAAAGCATTGCGAAAATGCCGTCGGGAAATGTCTTTGGGATTGTTACCTTTGGAAAAAATACAATGGTAGAGCAATTTTTGTCAGATCAAAAACAATATGGTGGTCTGATGACATTGCCGGAAAAGACGGCGACAAATTTTGAGGACGCAGTTTCTAAGGCGCTTACATTAATGTCGGGAGAGTACGCCAAACGTTTGGTCGTGCTGACAGACGGAAAGGAAACAAGGGGAAATATTCAAAATATGGCGCACGCGCTTTCGATAAGTCAGGCGGAATTTTTAACGCTGCTCTATGAAAATGAGGTAACAGACGACGCCTATATTGACAACGTGATTCTTCCAACATATCTGCATCCGAAAGATAAATACGCTATTACAGTGCTGGTGGAAAGCAATTATAATACAAACGCAGTGATTGGGCTTTACCGTGGAAGTATGCAGTTAGCGGAAAATGATGTACACTTAAATAAAGGAAGCAACCGCTTTGTATTTCGTGCGCAGGTAGACGAAAAAGCTGGCAGCGGCAGTATGGAGGGGCTGCGGGTAGAGGTGGAAGCACAAGGTGATACTTGTGCGGAAAATAATGTTTTCAATGCATATTCGATTGTAGAAGCACCGCCTAAAATTTTGGTGATTTCTGGAGGCAATGCAGATATATCAGCATTTTCTTCTGTTTTAAAAGCAGCAGGCTGTAATTATAGTGTTGTTTCAGCGCTGAATGCACCCAAAAATATAGAAACCATGCTGGAATATAAATCCATTATTTTGGTGGATACCTATATTGATGATCTGCCGAACGGATTTTTGGGGAATTTGGAAACATATATAAAGGATTATGGCTGCGGCTTTATCTGCTGTGGAGGTGACAATAGTTTTGCATTAGGCGGTTATCGGGATTCTGTACTGGAAACGGTGCTTCCGGTGGATATGCAGCTTATGAGTGTCAATAAATCGCCTTCTATGGCAATGGTGATGGTAATTGACCGTTCCGGAAGTATGGCGTTCACAGAGGAAAATGCCAGCATCACCAATCTGGATGTAGCGGTTCGGGCAGCGGAGGTCGCAGTGGACAATCTGCGCAATACGGATTCTGTAGGCGTACTGACATTCGATGACGAATATCACTGGCAGGTAAAACTACAGCAGGTACAGGACAGAGCAGTGATTAAGGAGGAAATTAAAAAAATCGACGAAGGCGGCGGCACAAGGATTCTGCCCTCCTTGGAAGCTGCTTGTGATGCGCTTGCAGAGAGCAATGCTTCTGTAAAACACGTAGTGCTTCTAACGGATGGTATGGGTGAAACGGATAATTTCAGCAGGGTAATTGATGCGTATACAAAAAATGGCATAACGCTTTCTACGGTAGCCGTGGGGAGTGAGTCGGATAAAGATTTGTTAAGGCTGCTTGCGCAGGAGTGTGGAGGACGTTATTATTATTCCGACAGTTCCAGCGATATTCCGCGGATTTTTGCGCAGGAGGTGTTTATGGGCGGTGACAGTTATATTCAAAATGGTACGTTTTCACTGGCAGTGCAGGCAAATCATGTGTTGACAAGTGATCTCTTTCCAGATGGATGGCCAGCCCTTTATGGATATATTGCGGCGACACCGAAAACCGCATCCAATCCCGTGATAAAAGACATTGGCAAAGGGAATCCGATTTTAACCATATGGCAGTATGGACTAGGCAGAACAGCAGCTTGGAACAGCGATGTTACTGGCGAGTGGAGCAGCGCCTTTGCAGGTCAGGAGGATTATGTGCAGTTATGGAAAAGGATTGTCGATTATACCAGCGGAAGCGCGAAACAAGGTGAGGACAGCGTAAATGTTGTTACAGTGGGCGAACATACAGAAGTAGCGTATCAAGCGCAGGATTTTGATGGCTCGACAGAAGTGTATGTGACAACAATTGACCCTAAAGGAAACTCTGCACAGCAGAAGCTTCATGCGACAGCACCAGGCATTTATACAACGGACGTATCAACTCCGCTGACAGGATTGTATCATTTTCATATACAGCGCAGCGATAATGGAATACTGCAAAACGACATGAAAACAGCCACTGCAGTGCAGTTTTCGGATGAATATAAATTTAATGCAAACACGACTTCCTATTTGAATTTTGCAAAGCAGTATGGGCGCGTAATTACAGCAGATGATTCTATCTGGGGGCGGATTCGCACAAGCACACAGGATCGGATTCCTTTAACAAATCTGTTGCTGGTTTTGGGAATCTGTATCTTTTTGGCAGATGTGGCAATGCGGAGATTACAGTACCAGCCAATATGGGCAAATCCAGCATTGACAAGGCATAAAAAGACGGCAAAGGGCGGAAATCAACAGTCAGAAGTAAAGATGGAAACAGCAGCGGAAGATAACTGGCAGGCGGGAGCAAAAACGGAATCTACAATGATAAATAGTCAGCAAGCGCCGCGTGCAGCAAGTGATATGCAGAAAAATGCAGCTAACGCGGGAAATATAGCAGATGTAAAAACAATGGAGAGCGTACAAGACGTTTCGGTAAAAATACAAACGAAGAAACAAAAGAAGGAATCTGCCAGAAAGACGAAAAAACAGGCAGAACAAACACTGAATACTTCCCAGTTGTTAAAAAAGAAGGAGGAACGAAAGGGATAGCAAAGGGGGCAGCATTATAAGTACTGCCCCACATGAGGATTCTGTTCGCGTATAATTTTTTCCAACATATACGCGACATCTTCGAGGCTTCCCTCAACACATCCTTGAAACCATGCCGTATACAAGCTGGTAGCGCCGCCGGCGTAAAAGCGGCAGCGTGTTTTAAACAGTGGGTCATTACGCAGGTTATTGTCGATATTGCCAGAGGAGATTAACTGTTCGGTAATTAAGTCCGGCAGGCGGAAAATAAACGCGCTGGTATTGTTGGCATGCATCAATGCGAAAATCAATTCTTTGTTCGCTTCAAGGTATTCGGATATCTTTAAAAATAAGGGGAGCGGAGCCGCCAAAGGTTCCGAGTCCCTTAGATCATAAAGCAGGCTGCACAATGTCTGCACAATTTCATCTTCAATGGTAGTAATCAGCATATCAATATCGGTGTAATGGGCATAAAAAGTGCCACGGTTAATCTGCGCTTTGTTGACAACATCTGTAACCGTGATTTTTTCTAAAGGTTTAGCCTGCATTAATGTAACAAACGAGTCTTTGATTAGGGCTTTTGAACGTAATGCATTTCTGTATTCTGCCTTTTTGGGCATAACAATCCCCCGTTCTAATCTATTTAATAGAGTTTATATTTTTTTATGATTGTTTATAAAGATATCATACATCAAAACCCCTACAAAGTCCAACAAATAATGGAAAATTGTCTAAAATCAGACAGTCCTTTTAAAACTGACGATTGTAGAAAAAAAGGGAGTGTATTATAATAGCAATCGCAATGGCGATCTTGGTCGTGATCGTTATGGTTTTGAGATCGCTATCGTGATTGCGATTGCAACAGACAGCGTAACATTGAGTAAAAGGAGTGAGAACATGGCGGAACAACCGAAAAATGTCCATGAGGAAAGCAGCTTTATGATTAAAGTGGCAACGTTCATTGTGGACAGACGCAATTTATTTTTCCTGTTGTTTGGCATTGCGATTATTTTTTCACTGGTTTCTATGAACTGGGTAAATGTAGAGAACGCGATGTCAGCATATTTGCCCGATACAACGGAAACAAGGCAAGGTCTTGACCGTATGGAGGAGCAGTTTATTACATATGGAACGGCGAAAGTAATGGTGACGAATATTCCATATGAGGAGGCAGAGAAGATTTCGGAGGATATTGAAAATCTGGAATCGGTTATTATGCTGACGTTTGACAATACAACGGATCATTACAATAATTTCTCAGCTTTATATGATATTACCTTTGGATATGAGGAAACCGATGACAGGGCGCTTGCTGCACTAGATGAAGTAGAGGCAATGCTTTCTAATTATGATATCTACGTGTCTACTTCTATGGGGGATGCCTCGGCAGAGCAGATTGCAAGCGAAATGCAGGTTATTAGTGTATTGGTAGCAGTGGTAGTCGTTACGGTGCTGCTGTTAACTTCGCAGACATGGGCGGAAGTTCCGGTACTTTTACTAACATTTATTTCAGCGGCATTGATTACAAAGGGAACAAATTTTCTGATGGGAACGATTTCCTTTGTATCCAATTCTGTAACCATTGTATTACAGCTTGCGTTGTCGATTGACTATGCGGTTATTTTCTGTAACCGATACAAGGAGGAGCATCAGACTCTGGATATTCGAGAGGCGGATATCGTAGCATTAAGCAAGGCGATACCAGAAATTTCGTCTAGTTCGCTAACGACAGTTGGTGGTTTAATCGCAATGATGTTTATGCAGTTTGGGATTGGCAGCGATATGGCACTGTGTCTAATCCGTGCAATTATTTTAAGCCTTTTGGGCGTATTTTTATTAATGCCGGGGCTTTTAATGCTGTTTGGCAAGGCAATGGATAAAACCAAGCATAAAAGCTTTATACCAGATATCCCGTTTGTTGGAAAGTTTGCGTATCGAACCAGACATATTATGCCGCCGTTGTTTTTGCTTGTAATTATTGGTTCATATTTAATATCCTCAAAGTGCCCATACGTGTATGGCTATACAATGATTGAAACGCCTGTGCAGAGTGATGCTATGATTGTGGATGAAATGATTGAGGAAAGTTTCGGAACATCGAATATGGTGGCGCTTGTAGTTCCAGCGGGCAATTATGAGAAGGAGAAAAAACTTTTAAAAGAATTGGATGCTAGGGAGGAAATTGATTACACAATGGGGCTTGCCAATACAGAGGCAATGGACGGATATATGTTGACCGATAAGTTGACGGCGCGGGATTTCTCGGAACTTTTGGAATTGGATTATGAGGTCGCAGAGCTTTTGTATATGGCATATGCAGTTAATGATGAAAACTATGCGAAAATCGTCAATGGTTTGTCGACCTATGCAGTGCCGTTAATTGATATTTTTATGTTTTTGTATGATGAAGTGGATGAGGGCTATGTAACACTGGAAGATGATTTAATGGAAACCTTGGAAGATGCACATACGCAAATGCAGATTGCACTCGATCAATTACAGGGAGAAGAAGCCAGTCGTATGCTTGTCTATCTGACGCTGCCAGAGGAGGGGAAAGAAACGTTTGCTTTCCTTGACGAGATACATACCATTGCAAATAAATATTATGAGGATGCGAAAATCCTAGTGCCGGGCGAGGCAACCAGCCAATATGATCTATATAAGACATTCCAGCGGGATAATACAGTGGTAAATGTAGTATCTATTTTGGCGGTATTGGTCGTTTTGCTGTTTACATTTATGTCAGCAGGTATGCCGGTGCTTTTAATTATGGTAATCCAAGGCGTTATCTGGATTAACTTTTCTTTTCCGGCAGTACAGCAGAAAAACCTGTTTTTTATGAGTTATTTAATTGTAAGCTCGATTCAAATGGGTGCTAATATTGACTATGCGATTGTTATTTCGGGCAGATTTATGGAGTTAAAGGATAAAATGCCCAAAAAAGATGCGATTATTGAAACGATGAACTTTGCGTTCCCAACGATTGTGACTTCGGGTTCTATGCTGGCGTTGGCAGGCATTTTTATTGGACAGATGTCTTCGGACGGCGCGATTTGTGGAATCGGGCAATGTTTGGGGCGCGGTACCATCTGTTCCATTATCGTTGTTATGTTTGTATTGCCGCAGATTTTGCTGCTTGGTGAAAAAATTATAGACAGAACATCATTTGCAGTATCTATTCCATTAAAATTAGAACGAACAACAGGTCTAATGCGAATTGACGGCAGAGTGCAAGGGCAGATTAATGGTACGATTATCGGTGAAGTGCATGGATATGTCCGTGGCGAAGCAAGTCTGTTTGTCAATATGGGCAAAATGGAGCAGCAGGAGGATGATGGCAGCAGTTTAGAAGCATTCATACAGAAGGAAAAGGAGGAGAAAAATGCGTAAGGGTTATTTTTTCAAGACAGTATCCTTTGGGTTAGCGCTTTCGCTGGTGTGCAGCTTATTTCCCGTGCAGCCGCTTAGAGCGCAGGAAGCAGTTAATTCCCCTAAAAAGGCAGCAGAAGCACAGAGGATAGAGAAGGAAAATATAACCTGAATCCGTGAACATTGTCTCGAATATATGAGGCACGTTGTTTTGCCTCCGTTGATAGCTCCGTTTTGGCGTTG
>VSNQ01000059.1 GCA_009774395.1 Lachnospiraceae bacterium | reverse complement strand
TAAAGTTACCCTTTTTTCCGAAAAACATGTCAAAATCTTTTTCAAAAAGTTCTTGACATATCACCAGAATGCTTTCGTTTGATACCGTTACATTCTATCCCTCTCATGTGATTGGAGTATCATTCTAATATGAATGGCGTATGAAATTGCAGATAAAAAGTGTGTGTCCTGACGTACACTCACGTCAGAGCGCAGTTGCGGCAGCAACCATATTCCTTATGCGCGGAGTGCGCAAAAAAAGCTGCCTGCTTTCTGTACAGGCAGCTTTCAAGCTATCTAAAATTCTATTGTGAAACGCATTCCGCTGTTATCCTCTATGGCTGCAAACGTATAAGGAATCTGCAAGGTTTTTAGGATTGTGTCAACAATATATAAGCCCAATCCGTTACCGCCCGTATCTGGGCTGCGTCCGTACTCTGGATGGTAGAACGGTTCAAAGATGTGGGTTAGATATTTCTGGGGAATCGGGACACATTCGTTCTCGAAAATCAGATTTTGATTCTCTATATAAATTCTAATACTGCCTCCCTTGGATGTATAGGAAACGGCGTTAGCCAGTAGGTTAGAGATTACTTTTTTTATCATAGGGAGAGGATAGCATATCAAAAGTTTTTCGTAAGTATCCGTTTCTATGCAAAGCCCTTTTGACTTGGCAATAATCGCATAGGGTGGAAGAACCTGTGGAATCAGTTCGGATAAGTCGATTTCTTCATCCTCTCCGTCCTGTGGCTTTTCAAATTTTGATACATCCAGAATTTCCCGAATCATTGCCGCCAGTTGCTCCATCAGAACTTTGCACTTTGGCAAGTACACGCTATGGTCTTTGTATTTCCCTACATTCAAAATCATATTTTCCAACATGACGTTTACGGCTGTAACAGGCGTTTTTAATTCATGGGAAGCAGAGCGAAGCAAGTTTGTTTTTTGTACTTCCATTTCTTCTACCTTGTGAATTTCCTGTTCCAAGTCATGAATTGTTTTGAGCAGATTATCATACAGGTTATTTACATTATTTGCCAATGCTTCGATTTCATCATGGGTATGGATTTCACAATGGACATCCGATGTCAATTCCTGCATCTGCTTTGTTGCGCTTGAAATCTGTTTGATTGGCTTTGTGAGCATATGGGAATATGCCAAAGCAGACAATATTGAAAGAAGCGTACATAAAAATGCTGTAATAGGTAGAATAACAATAACTGTACTGACCGCATCCTCAATCTGCTGTCTTGATACCGTGGCTTTTACATATCCGCTTTCATTCGGCAATATCTTTTCCACATAAAAGAAATCTGTACCGCCTTTTGGATTCTGGGACAGTGATATTTTTATCTTTCCATCTGTTTCTTCCGCAATAATGTTCACCACTTCTGTAGTGTCAGAAGAATTCAAAAGTTCTGATTCACCTGCATTCAGTAAACTCATTTCATAGGTATAGCCATCATAGCATACTGAAACGTCAGCCCACCATTTCCCAGCAAATTTTGTCACTAATGGAAGTCTTTCCGAATCCGGCGTATTCGCTATTTCTTCACACAAGTTTGCTACATCGTTTTCCAATTCGTTCCGCTGACGAAAACTATATACCACTGGAAGCAGACTATAAATGAGCAGATGAGAAACCGCCACAATTACTATCATCAGACTAAATGTATATAAAAAGGTTTTCGGAAAAAGTTTCAGCTTTCTCATGCGTCCACCTCCAATTTATATCCAATTCCTTTCACTGTGACAATACAATCAAGTTCCAGTTTTTTGCGCAGGTTTCTGATGTAGCTGTCAACAATTCGGTCTATCACATAGGAATCGTTTCCCCAGACTGCATTTAATATCTGTGACCGTGACAGTACCAGTCCTTTATGGTCGAGTAGCAGCTTTAGCAATTCGATTTCTTTAGGGGTTATGTCGATTTTTCCGTTCTGGTTACAGGCGCAGTATCCAGAAAAGTCCACGGTCAACTCACCATACTTCCAGATATTTGGCTCATCCTTTACGCCTGCCCGACGCAGCAGGGCGGTAATGCGCTTGCCAAGCACCACCATTGAAAACGGTTTTGTCATATAATCGTCTGCCAGGCAATCGAAACTCGATACTTGTGTATATTCATCCTCTAATGCCGTGAGCATGATGACTGGTATCTGGCTCGTCTTTCGTACCGCATTTAATACCGCAAGCCCCGACATTGTGGGCAGCATAATATCAAGGACGATTAAATCTATCTTATTCTGTGAGAAAATCTCCAAAGCCTCTGTTCCGTCATACACAGATAAAATTTCATGTCCTGCTTCTTGCAGATATTCAGAAAGAGCTTCGTTTGTATCAACATTATCTTCTACAATTAATATCTTTGCCACAAAGACCACCTCCAACTTTATCTTAGCATCTTTGTGTGTATGGAGTATGAATTTTTTTGCATTTTTCGGAATGTTCATTCAAAAAAATTTTTCTCTCCGATTACGTCAACTGCATAACCTCGGCTTCAAGTTCTTTTAATTCTTCAGGCGATAATGACGGAACATAATCCGCAAAAGGAAAAAATATACGAACGAATTTCAGGACGTAAATTTAAAAAAACCAATATTGTTGCGGCTAAGGAATTGTAAAAATATAACTTGTTCATTTGATGCCGTATCAATGTTCAGCTGCAAAGAAGATCATCGCAGGCGTAACGGGCTACGTCAAGATTATCTGATACCGCAAATGAACATTTAGACAAGTCATATGGATAAATTATTTATTGATAGTTTCTAAGCTTGGCAATAAAATAATAGCGCCTATGCAATACGAGGGAACAACAGATTCCACACTTTTTGAATTTTGGTTCGAAAAGTGTTTATTGCCATGCCTTTTTGATAACACCGTTATAGTTATGGATAACGCAGCTTTTCATCGCAAAAATAAGCTATCTCTTTACATTCTTCTGCTGCACGAGGGCTTTTCCATCGTGCAGCAAATTTTTATCATTTATTCCTGTTACAATTCATTGATCGTTGCTGTAATTGGCATGTTTCTAATCCGCTTTGCAGGTGCATATACTGCTGCCACGGCAGAAACGGTATCGAATACAACAATAATAGCAAGCAAAACGATCGGCAGGCTCCACTGGCTTCCAAAATACCGTGTAACCAGTTTCACATACAAAAAGCGGCTTAAAACAATTCCTATGCCACTGCCGACGATAAGACCGGAGCCAGCGTAAGTAAAGGCTTCCGCAGCAATCATCCGGGTAAGCTGTTCCCCATCCATACCAACCGCTCTCATCGCTCCATACTGCTTTATCCGGGCAGTTACACTCATAGAAATGCTGTTGATAATATTAAACAGCGTAATCATCGCAATGATTGCCATAAAACTATACAGCAGAAATTTTACAGCCAGATAGGTATTGGCATCTTCCTGATTCCGCCTGCGCTGATCCTCAAAAATAACATTGCTTTCCGTAAGACTGTTGATCTGTTTTACCGTTTCATCCGCAGCCTTGCTGCTTAATTGTATCCCTATCATACTGTAATTTTCTTCCCCTGTCAGCCGGGCAAACGTTTCCTGTGAACAGATTATGCTGTATTCACTGGGATACAGCCCACTGGATACGCCGCATACAACCTCAATCTCCTGTCCCGCTACCTGAATGATATCTCCAACTTTGATCGGATTATCTTTATTAAAAATTGTCATAGCCTTGCCGCTGTCCCCATAAACTTCCGATAGATTTCCCTGCACAAGACTCTCCTCTGCACAGTCCAGCATATACTGGCTGTATGATGTTATATTTACATGATTAATCTCCTGCCGCGAAGAGGTAACCGGAACATTTTCCATGTAGGAACTGCCCCAAATATGCTCTACACCGGCAATCCCGCTGATAGCATCACTTAAACTCTGATCCAGTACACGCTCATTTGCATAGCCAGTAAGGGTAATATCCGGCTGCCATGACCGCATTGAGGGAAGCAGCTCATGCGCAAAATCCAACCCTACGGAAATGCAAAGAAATAGTATAATACTGAGTGAAAAGCTGGCTGTCAATAAAAACCAGTTTTTCTTAGATGCTGTTGCATGATGAATACCCAGTGTCCTTTCAACCTTTCTGATCTTCCGTTTTGTTGTATGGCGTACAGAAAGCACCGTATCCGAATTTCCGGAAACCGCTGCCATCGGAGAAACTTTAGACGCATGTTTTGCAGGAGACTGCGCTGCCAGTAAGACAGTTACAATTCCAACCATCGCCCCACTGATTAGCCCAACAGGGCTGAGGGCAAATACTGGCATAGTGGCAAATTCACCGCCAATTCCATAACGGAGAAATGCACAAATCCCCCATTCAATTGCCGTACCTGTGATCAACCCAACCGGAACAGCCGTTTTGCACCAGTTTAATGCCTCCAGCCGTACATACCGAATAATCTGCTGGCGGCTTGCACCAATACAGCGCATCATTCCAAAAAACTTTGTCCGCTGCGCTACATTACTGTTCATACTGCCGGAAATCATCAATACGCCAGCCAATAATACTAAAACGAACAAGATTACCGCTATTCCGTAAATATTATGCATAGATTTATTACTGCTTTGTCCGGCAAGACCCATAATCGCTGTATTTTCCGAAATATCTTCCTCCGGCAGATCATACTGCTGCCTGATTTCCGAGATGATGCCGGATGCCTTTGACACATCCTGAAATTGAATATAACAACTCGGGTTAATCGGAATATTGTTTTGTTCCATGACCCCGATATACGCATCCCGCATCATATATACAGCAACCAGATAGGTCTGCCCCTGATAAGTGTCAGCGTCATCCGACCCAAAACCGCATACCGTAAAATCCGTATCTCCCGAAGGTGTCTTCACCGTCACATGGTCACCAATCTTTACATCTAACGCAAGGCGCGCATTGGAACTAAGCATAATGTCATTGTCACTCTGCGGCAGACTGCCTTCTTCCAGGGCATTGACAAGCTCTGCCAGATAAATACTGTCAGCGCCGTATAATGCAGCTTTTTTCTCCCCGATATAGAAAGGCTTGTCTGCGTCCGTGTTAAATGTTTCCAACCAGCCGACGGCGGCAACATCCGGGCGCTGGGCGATTTCTTCCGCTATGTCCTGAGAGATATTTTCCAACCGGATATGCCAGTTTCCATGTTTCTGCTGCAGCCCCTCACTTTGTGCCCGGATGAACATATCCGCCACACTAAAAATCGTAGTCACAAGCAGCACAGAAATAATAACACAGAAAATCGTCATGCGGTTCTGCCGTTTCCGCACCTTACCCGAAATAGACACAAGGTTTAAATAACTTTTCATTCCCTGCACCTCCCCAAGTCAGTAAGTTCCCCGTCTGACACCTGCAGGATACGGTCTGCTGTCTGTGCAATACTGTGGCTGTGTGTAATCATAATAATTGTCTGCTCATACTTCTTTGATGCTTCTTTTAACAGCGCAATCACTTCGCTGGTATTCTGCGAATCTAAATTTCCTGTCGGCTCGTCTGCGAGGATTAAAGCCGGACGGGTAAACAAAGCACGTCCAATCGCCACTCTCTGCTGCTGTCCGCCGGACAACTGACTGGGCAAATGATTCCGGCGTTCTTTCAGGTTCAGCACCGAAAGCAGTTCTTCCAGATACTTACTGTCCGGTTTCTGGTAATCAAGCAGCACCGGAAAAACAATATTCTGCTCTACGGTCAGTTCTGGTATCAGGTTGAATGCCTGAAAGATAAAACCAATATTTCTGCGCCTGAAAATGGTAAGTTTGCGATCATTCATGGAAAAAATCTCCTTTCCACTGATAACTACCTTGCCGGATGTGGGCGTATCAAGTGCGCCTATCATATTCAAGAGCGTACTTTTCCCAGAGCCGGATTCTCCGACAATCGCCACGTACTCGCCTTTTGGAACGGAAAACGAAACTTTTTTTAATGCCTTTACGGCCGCTTCGCCGCTTCCGTATGTCTTACTGACATTACTGACTTCTAATAAATTCATTGTGTAAACACCTCTTTCTGTTTTTGATAACAAGGAACTGCAATAAGCTGACTGACAATCCTCAAATCATTTCCTTGCAGTTCCTTAATATAGCAGAGAAATCCTACACCTATATTACAATTACCCTACAATTTTGTTGGAATATGATTTTTCAAATCAAAAAATTCATCGTGAAAGAGGTTCCCCTGCCTAAAGTACTGTCTACCTCAATCGTTCCGTTATGGGCTTCTACAATCGCTTTTGCCAGCGGTAGCCCAAGACCAATACCTTGCGCGTCTTTCGAATAACGGCTTCGGTAAAACCGCTTAAAAATATGGTGTAAATCCTCTGGATAGATGCCGCTGCCATTATCCTTTATGGTGATCTGGACAATAGAAGCGGATACCCACCATTCCATGCGTATGCAGTCGCCTTCTTTGGTATGGTCAAGGGCATTTTTTACAAGGTTGCTGATTGCTTCCATCATCCAGCTGCGATCACACAAAAATGCGGTTTCCCCACTGCCCGACAGGCAGATTTCTTTTCCTTCCTGACTAGCCCGGAACAGGAAGTGCTTTTTGACGCTTTCCGCAATCTCCGACACATTTTCCAATGATTTTTCCAACACAATCATGCCCGCATCCAGCTTTGTGATTTTCAAAAGGTTCTGCACCAGCCCTTCTATTCTGTCAAGCTCCTGCTCGGAAAGCCGGGAAAACTCCTGAATCGTCGGCAGTTCCTCCGCCTCGTCCTGTATCAGCCCCATATAAATATTAAGGGCTGCAAGGGGTGTCTTTAACTGATGCGAAATGTCAGATATTGTATTTTTCAAAAATTTCTTTGCATTTTTTTCGTTCTCAGCATGGGCGTTCAAGATCGCAACCAGAGAATTTACTTCATGGAACAGTCTGTATAATTCACCTTCATCATTACATTCAATTGTGACATCCTTATTGCCAGATATATATTCTGTAATCTGTAATATGGCGTGTTCCATGATTTTATGCTGTTCCCTAAAATACCCATAACAGATTGCCAGTATGGCAGCACTCATCAGCAAAAAACAGACTATTGTGTAAACTGCCGCATTTCTGACTTCAAACTCCATAAGCAAGACCGCAATCAATGTAAAAAATAAAACGCACAGCAGAATACCATGAAAGAGTCGTTTGATTTTCCGGTTTACAAATATTTTCATCCTACACCTCAATCCATAGTGTTCCATTTATATCCCATACCACGAACAGTGACAATCCGTTTCGGTTCTCCCGGATCATCCTCAATTTTTGTACGGAGCCTACGGATATACACGGTAAGGGAATTGTTATCTATATAGCTTCCGTCCACGTCCCACAATCTGCCCAAAATCTGCTCCTGAGAAAGTATCTGGTCAGGATTTTCCATAAACAGGCACAGCAGCTTATATTCACTTGCCGTTAGTTCAACAAGTTCTCCCCTTTTATATACTTCCCCTTTTAAAAGCTGGATACAGATACCGCCTGAAATTAATTCTGTGACAGCAGTGCCGAAATTTTCACTCCTGCGCAACAGCGCATTGATCCTTGAAAGGAAAACTGCTAACTTGAACGGTTTTGTAATATAATCATCACCCCCGATGTCCAGCCCCATGATAATATCTGTTTCTTCATCAGCGGCAGTAAGAAACATAATGGGTACTTTTGAGGTCTGCCGTATCTTTTTGCAGAAATCAAATCCGGAGCCGTCAGGAAGCGATACATCCAAAACAGCCAGATCATATTCTCCTCTTTCCCATAATACATCCGCTTCCAAAGTAGTGCGGGCAACCGTTATTCCATAGCCTTGCTTTTTTAAAGCAAAAGAAAGCCCGTTTATCAGGCTCAAATCGTCTTCCAGTAAAAACAACCGTTTCATTTGCTATCCCCTTCCTTTCTTCCCAAAACCATAATGACAACACAAGAATCCATATAATTCGGTGCAAAGCGTATGACGGTTTTGCAATAGCCATTGAAAGTATACATGATGTGTTCTCTGTATGCTTCTGTGCAAAGCATAGATGATTCCCGCTCCCAGTAGGGCGGTGCATGGTTTATGGTTACTTTTATTTTTTTACGTTTGTATACATCATTTGCTATGTATATTTTTCTGAGAGATAATCAAAACAAATATCAAAGATAAAATATTGGATAGAGTAATTCTAATTATCATCAATTCATCTGCCCCGGTTTCTGTCACCGTATGCAAAGAGTTGCTTATAAAATTGTTAAATAAATGTTCTGATGCACCTATCCAAAGCGTTCCTGACAATGCTGCACACATACCCCATTCATAGGCTAAAATTCCCGACAATAGTATATATCCTATCCCCATAAAAGCCGCCATAGCGATATTCATAGAACCGTCAAGGAGAGGATTTATTACATTGGTAATATGCCATATTCCAAAAAGCAGAGCTTGTATTTTATTAGCTGTCTTTTGAGAGTATTGTATGCCGATTTTACAAAACAGTCCTCTAAACAGCCCCTCTTCTGCATAGACATTTATAATATTGCCAATAACGCACACTACCACTGCTAACAAAGAACTGCCATTTGTATGTGACTGCGTAAGTGAAAAATTCGTAATGTAAAATCGTAAAGATGCGTGTTTCCCCATTACAAACAAAACAATAAACTCGGCAACATAAGAAAGAAAAAAAGTGCTTATGCCAAGAGCAAGACCATATTTCAAACCAGCAAATAACCCTTTTTTTGAAAATCCCAAATCACTCCAATGAAGTCTAAGCATATCCAACGCAATCCATATCAGCAAAATACAACAGATTTTATGCAATATATTTTCACCAATCCATGTTTGGTCGGTTTTTATAAAAACAATTTCTATTGCTCTAATAATCATTAACATAATAAATATCAAACTGATAACACGTATTGTTCTTCTTTTTTCCATTTTTCTTTCCTCTGAATAGTTTTGGTGGTTGTCTTTCTTAGTCTTGATTTTTATTTCGGTTTTTAATTAACAAATTGATTTCTATTGCTTCTTGTTTCATTTGCAGCAAATTCAAAAAATATGAAATGATATATATTACAACTCCCATAAAAACAAGCAGTAAAAATGATAAACTTGTAAACCAATGAAACAATCGCCCAAACACAAGAAGTTCACCCACTATAAATAGGATTTCCAGCACCATTTCAGCAAAAATATTTCTTAATTCGATTTTTTGAATAATCATTATTCCTATATGAGTAATGATGTTTATACAAAAAGCCTGAAACACTGTTTCCAAATAAATACAACTCGCATGAAAAAACAGAGCAACGACTGAAAGCAGCAGCAAGGAAATTCCTGTTGTAGCCAAAATATTTACAATATTCTTTTTCATACTTCTTTATCTCCTCCCAATGCATTTTTTACTCCATTCAAATAATTACGATTGATATTAACTTTCTCACCATTTTTCAATGTTGCTTCCATTCTGCTATTGAAAAGAGGTCTAATACTTTCCAATGTGTTGATGTTTAAGATACATGATTTACTGATTTGCACAAAACCGTATGCTCTTAATTTATCTTTTAGCTGATATAACCGAAAATCTGTACGGTACACTGTATTTTCAAGATATACAAAAGTCTTTTTGTCAACGCTCTCTATGTAGTAAATATCTAAAATATTTATTATTTGCTCGGCATTATCACCAGCACATTTTATCTGCATATCAAATGACTGCAAAAAATCTATAATACGATGAACTTGCTTGTCCTTTTGGGGATATTTAATTATTACTTCTATTTCGTTACAAGATAAATCCTGTTCTGTCTTTATTTTCATTTTCTCACCCCTTAACAAGTTATAGCATAATCTTTCGCTAAAAGAAATCTCTCTATAACCAAGATACATTTTCGTCCTACCAAGATACAATTATTACTGGATTTTCTTATTCCTTTGTACGCTATATTATATACGGTCAAAGGAACATCAACAATAGTTTTATAAATAAGTTATAAGGAATTATAGGGATTCCGTAGTAATCGGCATTATGCGTAATGTATCGCCAACTCTCCCGGAACACTGCCGTAAGCCTGAAAAGAATAATAATAACAGTATATCCGAGCCATCCTGACTCTATGATACAGGATGATTCGGATTTTGTATAGGTACATGCTATCCACCGCTTCCCCCCCCATCCATGACTGCAATCTCATCCTGGCTCATAAGCTCTATGCAATATTGTCAAGTGATAAGTATAAATTTTTGCGCAAAAAAAGAGCTGTCACATCAATATGCAATGTTCTTCTTCGGTAACTGCTTCTGCACTTGTATTTTTATCTTTATCTTAAATAAAATAAGCAAAAAAGGGATAATTTGTTTTACTTTTTAATATTCTAACCTCATGCAAAATAAGGAAAACGGCAATTATCGCCCAACTTTTTATTGTATGCGTGATGAAAAAACATCCTTGCTTTGGCTTGTTCCTCTTAGCAGTCGTGTTGAAAAATTTCAGGCAATTTATGATAAACAAATAGAAAAATATGGGAACTGCCTAACTATTGTTATAGGAGATATTCTGTTAAGTGGAGATTCTACTTCTGGTTTCATGGTGAAGAGTAGTGTTGCATAAGTAGGGATTTTTTTAACTGGCTTCCTGCCAATCCCTGATATACTATGTATAAGTCAAATCTGCATTACACAAGTAAATGGATTACTACCCGAAAAAAGGACATAAAAAAATCCCTCCAAACTTCAAAAACAGGTCTGGAGAGATTCTTTTTTAAGGGGCAGCAACACACAAAGTTGCTGCCCCTTGTCCTTTTCTACTCCTGCTAATGATGTTAATTTAAGGAGAAATTAAACACCATAATACTTTTTAATGGCATATGCAATATATTCAGAACAACCGTTTCCAAATTGGCTGTCCGTTGCTTCTGCCAACTTCTGTTTTTGCAGATACTCACTTGCTAAATCCAAAAGTATGCTTCTGGCATTGTCAAGTTTAAACATCTCCTTGTAATTTTCCGCAAGCTGCTCGACTGCTTCTTTTTCTACATTAGCGTCGCCAGTTTCTTTTGCTGCCATAAACTTTTTATAGATTTCAGCATTTTTGTCCTGCTCCTGTTTCAATTCCTTAACATCACCAGTTGACTGCATAATGGCTTCCATTGCTTTTTCTTTACCGCCATACCATTTAAAGACATCTGCAATGGCTTGTTCATTTGAAAAGCCTGCCGCTAAATGTTCCCGATATTTTTCCTCACTCCCATATTTTTGTACCTGCTGTTTCAGCAATTCTTCTGACATACATTCAAACATATGGTCTAAAATTTTCTGAATCTCTTCGTTACTAAATGCCTTAAAGTTCATAGTATTAACTCCTTTCATCACGTCTGATATTAACTCAATAATCCCATTTAGCCTGTTTCGCTTTTGCTCCAATAAATTCTTTTGAGTTAATAAAGCCTGTTCTTTATCGTAATTAGGGCTGTCCATTATTTTCTTTATATTTTCCAATGGTATCTCTAATTCTTTAAAGAACATAATTTCCTGCAACCTTTCTAATGCTTTGTTGTCGTATAAGCGGTATCCTGCATCTGACAATCCCGTTGGCTTTAATAAGCCAATCTCATCATAATACCTTAACGTTCTTATACTTACTCCGCTTATCTCTGACACGTCTTTGACTGTTTTCATTATTTCCTCCTTCCAACCTTATCCTAAACCGTTACGCTACGAGAGAGTCAATACACAAATTTAATTTTATTAAAGCAAAAATCTTTTTTTATGTTACCAAAAATTTTAACCTCATGCATATCAAAAGCAGCGAAGATTTCTCCTCTCCGCTTTTGATTTACTATACATAAATAATTTCCTCGTTCACAATCTCCCTCGCACAAGCCCTTATATTGTTGAGCCGTTCTGTCCATTCTAAGGTGTTTTCTTCCTTTAGGCGCTCCGTTGCCCTGCGCCTGTTTCATGCCCTCTATGCGCCTTTCAATACGTTCCTGCACCTGCCTGTCGATGTCGGCAAGATAAGCGTTGCGCCTGCCGCTTGTAAGAAGATTCGTGTATGTAACTTTTCGGTGCTGCTTCAGACAGTCCAGAGGCTGCCACCCTTCATGCAGGCACTCCGTTTTTACACAGCCTGTCTTAAAGTTATAAATACTTTTGATATTTCTTCTTGTGTCATCGCTGATACCAAGACAATATACAAGTGCCTTGTGGTATACATCCTGATACCTGACTACTTTCAATTTCTCGTAGTAGAATTTTTCATGTGCATCGCTGATAAAAATAATCGCTTTCTCTGCTCCTAACGCTGTACTACTCATACTTTTTCCTCCATTCTTGATGATTGACTATAACAAAAAAGGACAGTCCTATTCGTTAGAATAAGATTGTCCTTTAGGCACTATATTAGGTTGTTCCTCTACATCATCAAGTGTTATTCCGTACCATTAGGTTAAAAATTGATGTATAATTGATGTACTAACCCTATTTTGATGTACAACAAAAACTCTTTTTAATCCTCAAGAAGTTTGCGTTTTCTCTCAATCATTTCGTCAATTCTTTCTATGAAAGACGCTACATCCTTGACATTTTCGCATCTTTCGATACGTCCGTCAGGGTATACCCGTTTCGAGATACTTCCGGCTCCGCAGGCGACTATGGTCTGTTTCTCCTCCATAATCAATATATTATAAATCCCATATTTCCCCTCTCTCGCATACCCGACATTCTCAAAATTCCCCGACATATTTTTCTGCCGGTAGAGATAATAGGGATTCATGCCAAGCCGTTTGGCACCGTCCTGCGCAATTTTCATGGTGCTGTCCGTATTGCGGAGTGTCCGAATGCCGTTTTCCTCAATCCACTGATTCATCTTTGACGCTCTTTTTATCGCTAAGGAATGTACTGTTAAACTGTCGGGATTTAACTGCACAATTTCTGCAATTGTATTTTGCACATCTGTTTCTACTTCTCCGGGAAGTCCTAAGATAATATCCATATTGATATTGTCAAAGCCTTCCGCACGCGCCATTGCAAATGCTTCCTTTACCTGTGCGACGGTATGCTGGCGTCCGATAAATCGCAGTGTTTCTTCTTTCATGGTCTGCGGATTAATGGAAATCCTTGTTACGCCATATTTTTTAAGCACCTCAAGCTTTTCACGGGTAATGCTGTCTGCGCGCCCTGCCTCTACCGTAAATTCCTTTACTTTGGCAAAGTCAAAACTAGATCTTACTTTTGCCAAAAGCGCATCCAACGCCTGCGGCTCCAATGTGGTTGGTGTGCCGCCGCCAATATAAACGGTATCTAATATTCTATCTTGATACAAATCTGCAATAAAATCAATTTCCTGAAAAAGCGCCTTTAAATACTCTCGAACACGTTTTTTCCAACGCGCTATCGGATAAGACGTAAACGAACAATACAGGCACGTTGTCGGGCAAAACGGGATTCCAATATATAAACTGTAACCATCAATATAATGTAAATCACCTAAAATCTGCCTTTCACGTTTGGCAATCTCTAGGCTAAGCTGTGCCTTTTCCAGACTTAACGCATGTTCCTCTTGCAGTATATTAATAATATTCTCGTCGGCTATATTATTTTCCAGCATTCCCATAGGAAGTTTTGTTGGGCGGATTCCGGTTAGATTTCCCCAAGGAAGTGTTCTTCCTGTGTAATCACATAAATCATGATAAAATGCCAGTTTATATTGATTTTTGGTAATCTCCTCCGTTTCCTGAAAAACATTCGTATACTGTTTCGGCAATGCGATTGCGAAAAAGACTTCCATTCTATCTGGCTCAAATAAAACAATTATTTGGGGCTTTTCTGAAGCGTTATAAACAACATCGAAATTCTGCATTCTGATATATTGTTCACCGCTGTTCTCTGCACTACCATTTTTTGCATCAATATCTTGGACAGCGCTATTTTTCACAATAGAATCCATAGCTCCGCTTACCCGCACCTCATGCTCCGGATAAAACGCTTTAATCAAGGCATTTAGGTCATATTGATAATTTTCTTTATTTGTGTATACTTGAATCATATTTTTAACTTTCCTTTCGTTCGCGCAAGGCACAGGCAGGCTTGATTTCAAGACTTTATTGATTCCTAAATTTATAATTCTTCCCATTCAATGCAATCTGGCTTTTCCTGCGAAGCAAAAAACTGCAAGGCACATTCCAGAGCCTTTTCCAATGAAATTAACTGATATTGCGTAGCGGAATAGGTTTCTGAACCTATCTTCCATTCTAAGTTCCCGTCCTTTTCCATATCACCGACCGAAGCAAATAACGTTTCATTTCCCACCGAAAAATAATTTACTACTGTCTGCCCATCTTTCACCAGTATCGAAAGTGTAGCAGGATCTTCCTCATCCATATTGTCATCACATTCCGCTGCATAAATATGTATCTCATTTTCTGCGCCGGATAAAATCATCGCACTTATTATTTCCTTATATTCCTCAAACTTCTGGTATTCCACAGTCCCCTTCAAACTATCTATATACATTCTACTCACACTCCTTTCCATAAAACATTGCTAGTACACCGTTTTCTTAATCCTCATATACAAAGCGCTTGATATTTGTATCAGTGCAATGCGGAGGAAGGAAGCGATGCGGCGGCATCGTTGACTGACGCCAATGCAGCAATGATGCAAATAGCGAGTGCTGGATATATGAGGAATTAAAAAACGGGGTACTAGTATTATAGTAAACGAATTATACCTTTGCGTTTTGCATCCAAATCCAATTGAATATACAGCAGCTACAAAAAGTTAAAACGCAGATACAAAATGCGTTTACTATATTTAATCAAGCGAAAAAGTTATCTTCCCCTGCTTGCCGCGTGATACGTGCGCCGCCTTAGCCGCATATGTCCTCTGCACAAGTCTGCGCACAATCAAAATCCATGTCCTTTACAGACATGGATTATACTTTCTTTCATATTCAACTGTTGTTCTATCGCCGTGACCAGAATAAAGTTTTGTTTCGTCAGGCAATGTTAGTATGCGGTCACGAATCGAACGAGCAAGTTCATTGATTGAGCCGGAATAAAAATCCGTTCTGCCTACAGAACCGTTAAATATGGTGTCACCGCAAAACAGCACGCCGTCCTCCTCAACATAATAACAACACCCGCCTTTTGTATGCCCAGGCGTATAAAATACAGTAAATGTAACGCCTGCCATTGTAAATGTCTGCTTATCGTGAAAGTATTCGTCCGCATCAAATCCGTATGCAATGCCAAACCAGCCAGATAAGTTTTTCTCCGGGTCTTTTAAAATCTCTGCCTCATCTTCATAAGCATAGATTTTTGCACCGCTTAGTTCCTTGAGTCTGCGTGCGCCGCCTGTATGATCGCCGTGGCCGTGTGTCAGCAAAATTCCCGCAACTTTCTCAAATCCCAGCCCTTTTATATCATCATATACAATCTCACCATTAGAACCAGGATCGATAATTACAATATCGTCAGCACCCTCGCGGTACACATAATAACAATTGGTCTGGCAGGCGCTTAACACCCTTCTTTTTACTTTTAAATCTGCCATATATCAGCCCGTTGTCCTTTCAATATCTATTACACTATCTATCATGCGGATTTTTTCAATCATCGCATTTAATTCCTCGCGGCTGCCAATAAGAAAACTAACAATCAATGTCACAACTTCCTGTTTGCCCGTTCTGGTATTTATAGAACGGATATCTATATTTTTCTCTGTCAATGTCTTGGAAACATCCACAAGAAGCCCACTTCTGTCATGCGCATAAATTGCAATTTCCGTTAAATATTTCTCTTTGCGTGCTTCGCTCTCCTCAGGTTCCCATTCGGCGTCAATCAATCTTGCCCTGTCTATTTCGGGAAGATTTAAAATATTAATGCAGTCTGTCCTATGAATCGAAACCCCTCTGCCCCTTGTTACAAATCCAACAATCTCATCACCTGGCACAGGCGCACAACAGCGGGAAAAACGCACAGCAATATCATGGATGCCTTTCACCGTAATACCATCTTTACTCCTTGGCCGCATTTGCTTATGACTGCTGCTCTCCTGAATTGATGCCAGAAGTTCTTCGTCTGTCATCTGCTTTTTATTCGTCTTAGCAAACAGTTCCTGCATACGGTTGATTACCTGACCCTCTTTTAAAGCGCCGTGTCCAATCGCCGCAAGCACAGCATCCCAATCTTTAAAGCCATATTTACGCATAATCGAAGCCTGATATTCCGGTGTTAAAATTTCGGGCACGCTAATCCCCTTCGATTTGCAATAACTCCAAAAAAGCTCCCTGCCTTTTACAATATTATCCTCTTTCAGTACATTTTTAAACCATTGTAAAATTTTATTTTTTGCCTGTGAGGAACGGACAATATTCAGCCAATCGCGGCTTGGGCCTTTGGAATTTTGAGATGTCAATATCTCAATACAGTCGCCATTACTAATTTTATAATCTATCTGCACCAGCTTGCCGTTAACTCTTGCGCCGATCATTTTATTGCCCACAGCACTGTGAATGCTGTACGCAAAGTCCACCGGTGTCGAACCAGCAGGCAGATTTTTTACATCTCCTGACGGGGTAAAGCAGTACACATGATCAGAGAACAGATCTAAATCGCTTTTTAAAAGCTTCATAAACTCTGTATTATCTGACATATCGCGCTGCCATTCTAAAATCTGGCTAAGCCATGTCAGTTTTTCTTCCTCGCCGCCCGTCGATACTTTTCCGTCGCTTGCCTCCTTATATTTCCAGTGCGCCGCAATACCATACTCTGCAATTCGGTGCATATCAAATGTCCGTATCTGTATTTCAAACGGCTGCCCTGTCGAACCGATCAATGTTGTATGAAGTGATTGGTACATATTTGCCTTGGGCATTGCTATATAATCTTTAAATCTTCCCGGCATAGGCTTATACATTTCATGAATCACGCCCAGTGCCGCATAGCAGTCCTTAACTGAATCCACAATAATCCGCACTGCAAACAGATCGTAAATCTGATCAATGGTTTTATTCTGATTTTTCATTTTTTTATAAATGCTGAAAAAGTGCTTTACCCTTCCGTCAATCTGCGCTTCAATTTCTGCATTCATAATATGTTCCGTTACCTCATCCACAATATCCTGCACATACTTTTCACGTGCACTTTTGCGGAGCGCTATTTTCTCCACCAGATCATAATACGCCTCTGGTTCCAGATATTTTAAGGATAGATCGTCAAGCTCCACCTTAATCTTGGAAATGCCAAGCCGCTCCGCAAGCGGGGAATATATATCGAGTGTTTCACGCGCAATGCGTTTCTGGCTCTCCGGCGACTTATATTTTAATGTGCGCATATTGTGAAGACGGTCTGCGAGTTTTATTAAAATCACGCGGATATCCTTTGCCATTGCAAGAAACATTTTGCGTAAGTTCTCTGCCTGCAGTTCCTCACGACTTGTCGTCCTATCCGGCGCGGCTTCTCCTGTATACTGTAATTGTTCCAATTTTGTGACACCATCAACAAGAAGTTCTACATCCGGCCCGAACTGCTCCTTTAATTCCTCATTCGTCATAATCGTATCTTCAACAACATCATGCAAAAGACCTGCGATAATCGTTTCTTTGTCAAGCTCCAAATCCGCAAGGATAATCGCTACACACAACGGATGCACAATATATGGCTCCCCAGACTTGCGCACTTGATCTTTGTGCGCTTCGCATGCTGTAGCATATGCCTTATCAATCATACTGATATCATCGGACGGATGGTATTTATGCACACGTTGGATAAGCCCCTGAAAAAGTGCATCAGGAGTTTGAAATTCCTTGATATACTCTATTTTACGCTCATCCACTCTGCGCGGCGGCTTCACCTTGCTGCCTTTTATTATAAGAGAATCCTCATAGGCTCCTACCTTTACCTGCTTTTCCTCTGTCACTTTACATCACCAGCCATATTTTATGATTTTTATTGTCCAGCCAATTTTTTATTAATTTCCTTCATATGTAATTACTGATTCCAAACGATATTTTGCAATTCGTTCTCTGCCCTTTAACCCCGCAAGCTCCATTAAAACAACCACACCGACTACAACACCGCCAAGCGACTCAATTAACTGAATCATTGCCTCAGTTGTACCGCCTGTTGCAATTAAATCATCCACCACAAGCACACGCTGTCCTGGCTTTATCGAATCCTTATGCATCTCAATGGTCGCTGTACCATATTCCAGTTCATAATCCACAGATACTGTTTCTGATGGAAGCTTTCCCTTTTTACGGATTAATACAAATGGTTTATGATTATTGTATGCAATCGGTGTTCCGAAGATAAATCCTCTTGACTCCGCGCCTGCCACAACATCATAATCTAAATCCTTTATTAAATCCTGCATACTGTTAATTGCAAGCTGCAATCCGTCCGCGTCCTGCAAAACGCTTGTCACGTCACGGAAAATAATTCCCTTCTCCGGAAAATCGGGTATTGACCTTACGTATTCCTCAATTTTCTTCATAAGCTGCCACTCCAATCCAAATGATAAACTTTTCCTAAACAGTACAATTATAGTATTATTTTGCGCAGAAGTCAAACCATAATAAAAAAAATTGTCGCTAAATGGCGATATTTTATATTATATTTGTGGGTTATCTAATATTATAACCACTTTTTTCCAAAACTTTCACAAATAGGTCAATCAACTCATTATATGCTTTATGCTGAAAGAACAGCATCTTTCATTTCTTGTACATAATCACAGACGGGTTTTATACATTCCTTTCCATATTTTGCAACGATTTTCACGATTGCACTTCCCACAATCGCTCCGTCGGAGCATGATGCCATTTCCTGCGCCTGCTGTGGTGTGGCTATCCCAAATCCTACAGCGCACGGAATATCCGAAACCGCTTTTACCTGCTGCACCATTTCGCCGATATTGGTTGTAATTTGACTGCGGACGCCAGTGACACCCAACGAAGACACACAGTAGAGAAAACCTTTTGCCTGTTTTGCAATCATACAGATCCGCTCCTTGGAAGTCGGCGCAATCATAGAAATCAGCTTAATGCCTGCGCTCTCACATATCGCACTGATTTCCTCCCGCTCCTCAAACGGCACATCTGGAACAATAATGCCATCAATCCCACACTCCACACATCGTTTCATAAATTTTTCTGCGCCATATGTATAAATCGGATTAATATATGTCATAAACACCAATGGCACCTCTGTTTTTTTGCGCACTCTGCGTACCATATCAAACAATTTATCCGTTGTTGTCCCTGCTTTTAGCGCTCGCTCGTCTGCTGCCTGTATCACCACACCTTCTGCAATGGGATCGGAAAACGGAATCCCGATTTCTATTAAATCTGCGCCTGCCTGCGCCATTTGAGGAATTAATGCCTCCGTTGTATCCAAGTCCGGATCACCACCTGTTACAAAAGCGATAAACGCCTTATTTTTTTCAAATGCTTTGCTAATTCGATTCATAATTTTCTCCTTTTTTCATTTCATTCTCTAAACAATTCCTTAATCAAAAATTTCAACACCGCGATACCGTGCAATCGCCGCTACATCTTTATCCCCACGACCAGATATATTGACTACAATTATCTGGTCTTTCTTCATTTCCGGCGCAAGCTTTTTTGCATAGGCAATGGCATGCGCGCTCTCAATCGCCGGAATAATGCCTTCTGTCCGCGAAAGATATTCAAATGCGTCAACCGCTTCGTCATCGGTTATCGGTACATACTGCGCACGCCCTGTTTCTGCAAGATTGGCGTGCTCCGGCCCAATACCGGGATAATCCAATCCGGCTGAAATCGAATAAACCGGCGCAATCTGCCCATATTCATCTTGGCAGAACAGCGACTTCATGCCATGAAAAATACCAACGCTGCCGTTTGCAACTGTCGCTGCATTTTTGGGATTATCCACACCAAGACCAGCCGCTTCGCAGCCAATTAATCTGACACTTGTGTCAGGAATAAACTCATAAAAAGCGCCCATTGCATTGCTGCCGCCGCCGACACAGGCAATCACTGCATCAGGAAGCTTTCCTTCCGCTTCCATTAACTGTACTTTTATTTCCTCTCCTATTACTTTTTGAAAATCCCGCACGATCATAGGAAATGGGTGCGGCCCCATTACAGAACCCAGCACATAGAGCGTATCCTCCATTCTTGACGCCCACTCCCGCATGGTTTCGTTTACTGCGTCTTTTAGGGTCATAGTTCCTGACGTAACTGGATGCACCTTTGCACCTAGCAGTTCCATACGATAACAATTCAGTGCCTGTCTGTCTGTATCCTCTTTTCCCATAAAAATTTCACATTCCATGCCCATTAACGCCGCCGCCGTCGCTGCTGCTACGCCATGCTGCCCTGCGCCTGTTTCCGCAATAATACGCGTTTTTCCCATTTTCTTTGCTAAAAGCGCCTGCCCCAGCACATTGTTAATTTTGTGAGAGCCTGTGTGGTTTAAGTCTTCGCGTTTTAAATAAATTTTGGCGCCCCCTAAATCCTTTGTCATTTTTTCTGCATAATACAATAACGATGGTCTGCCTGCATATTTTGTTAATAAATCATGTAATTCCTGCTGAAATGCAGGGTCATTTTTATATTTTTCGTACTCACGTTCTAATTCCTGTACTGCCGGTATTAGGGTTTCCGGTATATACTGCCCCCCATAAAGTCCATATCTGCCTTTTTTCTGTTCCATATTCATCACTCATTCCTTTCATTTTACTTAAGCAAACGGGTATAAAAGATTTCTCTTCCCTACCAATAGAATTCCCTATTCATCAACGGTTTGAAGGTGCTTTGCCTTTACAGTTCCTCACTGCCTGAATAAATTCTTCTATCTTTTTCCCATCCTTACCTCCGCCTGTTTCTACACCTGTGCTGACATCCACACCGTAACAGTTCATCTTGCCGATTACCGCTTCTACATTTTCAGCGTCCAATCCTCCTGCAATAAAATACGGCTTCACGGTCTGGTTTTGATCTGTTAGCTTTGTGAGCGTTTCCTCCAATATTTCCAAAGGAAACCTTGTGCCTGTTCCACCAAGTTCGCCTTTTTTATAGGTGTCATACAACATATAGTCTGCCTGTTGAGAAATTTGCTGATATACCTGCTCCGCAGACTGTACCTTTGCTGCTTTTATTATAGTAATATTTGTTTGCTGCTTTAACGCTTCAAGATACGTTTCAGATTCTCCGCCATGAAGCTGTGCAATATCAATGATTCCACTATGATAAAGGTTTATAATATGTTCCATTGGTTCATCTACAAACACCCCAACTGCCCGAATACGCGGGTCAAGCGCCTGCTTTAATGTCAATGCCTGCGTATCTGTAACAAAACGTTTCGTATTAGCAAATACAAAACCGATATATTCTGGAAGATATTGATTTACCAATGCTACATCTGCCAATGTTTTCAATCCGCAGATTTTTACTGCTGCCATATGAGTTCCCCCTTTCCTTATAACTTTCGTAACGGGGCTGTCGCAATAAGCTTTGATGCTACTAGATATGGTATAAATCTTAGCACAGAGTTAGAATATCTTGTATCCGTTTGTCTTAATGCGACAGCCCCTTTTACCTGCGCCGACCGCATGCTGCAAAGCGGCTGAATTTCCTATGCAGTTGTATGGATTGGATATATCTTCCCCTGTTTATAGAGGTTCCTACTTACTGCGCAACTCGTGCGCCGCTTTTATAGTATATTTACCCTATGCCGCTGCGCAGTTCCTTTATTATATCTGCCTTATCTGCGCTGCGCATCAGCGTTTCTCCAATTAACACGCCGTTTACGCCTGCCTGATACAGCGACTGAATATCCTGCGCGGTGCGGATACCGCTTTCTGCCACAAATAAAATCTCCTGCGGCACCTGATTTCTTAATCGTATACTATTTGAAATATCCACTGTAAATGTTCTTAAATCCCTATTATTTACTCCAACAATCCGCGCTCCTGCCTGTATTGCACGTTCTATTTCCTCGGCACTATGCGCTTCTATCAATGCAGAGAGCCCTAAACTATCGCAAATATCCTTATATTCCCGCAATGTATCTGTATCAAGCAACGCTGCTATCAGCAGCACGCACGACGCGCCAAGCAGTTTCGCTTCATAGATTTGATAACTGTCCACAATAAAATCCTTGCGAATGGTCGGAATAGACACTATACGATTAATTTCCTGTAAAAACCGATCTTCTCCCATAAAATATTCTGGCTCTGTCAACACGGATATACAATCCGCGCCCGCCCGCTCATAGTCCTTAGCAATCGCAAGATACGGAAAATCTTCTGCGATCACACCCTTAGACGGCGAAGCTTTTTTTACTTCACAAATAAAAGCAATTCCTTTCATAGCTGAAGCGTTTGCAATTGCTTTCTCAAACGGAAAATCAAGAAGCGGAAACGCTTTCTCCTGCTGCACCTGTATAACAGCTTCTTCCCGAATCTTTTCCAAAAGGATTTCTTGTTTCCTCTTTTGTACGCGGACACGTGCTGCCGCAGCTATTTTATCTAAAATCATTTCATCCTCCTATCTTCTCATTCATTTGTCAATCGTATAAATTCCTGAAGCTTCTGGTATGCTTTGCCGTTTTGAATGGTTTCGCGTGCTTTCGCAATGCCCTCTGCCAAAGTCGCCGCTCCATTCATTAAATATATACCTGCGCCTGCATTAAAAAGAACTGCATCTGCCTTTGCATCGGTACATTCTCCCTTTAAAATCTGCTCGGCAATCTGCGCATTCACTGCGCCATCACCGCCCACTAAGTCACTTCTTTTACACCGCTGAAACCCGTACTGTTCTGGCGTTAATTCGTATTTTTTGAATTTACCGTTTTCTAATTCCACACACGTTGTCGCCGCGCTCATTGATATTTCGTCCAAGCAGTCCTGCCCATAAACAACCATTGCGCGCCGCACGCCGAGCTTATCCAAAACATGCGCCATTGGCTCAACTAAATCCTCACTGTAAACACCCAAAAGTTCCACGTTTGCGCCTGCTGGATTTGCCAAAGGTCCCAGAATATTAAAGACTGTACGCATTCCTAGTGCCTTGCGCACAGGCCCGACAAACCGCATAGCAGCATGGTATTTCTGCGCAAACATAAAGCAGATATTTCCCTTTTCCAGAACACGCGCATTTTTCTCCGGCTCTAAATCAAGGTTGACACCAAGCGCCTCCAAACAGTCCGCCGCGCCGCTTTTGCTCGACACACTTCTATTGCCGTGTTTTGCTACAGGATACCCTGCCGCAGCTACCACAATACTCGCCGTAGTGCTGATATTTATGGAATTAGCCTCATCGCCGCCTGTTCCTACGATTTCCAATACATCCCCTTTTACGGGAACGTGCACGCCATGTTTTCTCATGCCCTTTGCAAAAGCAGAAATTTCCTCCACAGTTTCTCCTTTCATACGGAACGCTGTTAAAAACGCCGCCATATTGACCGGCTCTGCTTCTCCGCTCATAATTTCATCCATAACCTGCTCTGCTTCCGCTTCTGTTAAATCTGTATGCGCTACTACTTTTTTTGTTGCTTCTATAATCATAATCTCTCCTGCCTTTCTTTTACTCTTATTGTTATGAAAATCACAATCTTTCCTGTTTTACTTTTTCTTTTAGATTTTTGCTGCAGCCAAATTATTTCTAACGATGCCAGATTTCTTAAACTGCCAGAAAATTTTGCAGCATTTCCTTTCCTCTCGGCGTTAAAATCGATTCCGGATGAAATTGCAGCCCATAAAGTTTTTCCGTTTTGTGCTGTACTGCCATTATCACGCCTTGTTCGTCCTTTGCTGTTACTTTTAGCGAATCGGGCAGACTGTTTTTGTCTGCTGCCAGCGAATGGTATCTTGCTGCTTCCACTGTCTGCGGCAAACCTTGAAAAATAGTACTGGTATTGTCAACAGTTATTATACTCTGCCTGCCATGCATAAGTTCAGGCGCATAAACAATCTTTCCGCCAAGCACTTCACAAATTGCCTGATGTCCCAAACATACACCTAATAGTGGTATTTTTCCCATCGCTGCCAGAATCAGTTCCTCACAAATTCCCGCGCCTGAAGGTCTGCCCGGTCCCGGCGAAAGAACGATATGCGTCGGCAAAAGATAAAATACTTCCGCAACGGTTATTTCATCATTTCTTACTACTTTCAATTCCTTCTGACCAGCTGCCAATTCACCGATTGCCTGCACCAAATTAAATGAAAAACTATCATAATTATCTATCAATAAAATCATATGCAATCCTCATCTCCCTTCAATTAAAACGTTCTTATTTTACGCATTTGTGCCGCATACTGTCTGCACCTGCTTAATTGCCTCAATTACTGCCCCCGCTTTATTCGCACATTCCTGATATTCACTCTCTGGCACAGAATCTGCCACAATACCAGCACCTGCCTGCACATAAACCTTGCCGCCTTTTTTGACTGCTGTGCGGATTGCAATACATACATCCAGATTTCCGCTAAAATCAAGGTAACCAATTGCACCTCCATAAACGCCCCGCGTCTCCGATTCCAGTTCGTCAATGATTTCACAAGCCCGAAATTTTGGCGCACCAGATAATGTCCCCGCTGGCAGCAGTGCTTCTATGGTATCGCCGCACGTTTTTCCCTGCGCAAGCGTTCCTATTACCGTACTTGCAATATGCATAACCTTAGAAAAACGGTGAATTGCCATATAATCTTCTACCTTTACACTGCCATATGCAGAAATTCTTCCCAAATCATTGCGTGCCAAATCTACCAGCATATTGTGTTCTGCACACTCTTTTTTATCTGCTAAAAGTTCCTGCTCCAGCGCAATATCCTCCGCTTTATCCCTGCCACGCCTACGTGTTCCGGCTACCGGAAATGTCATTAACTTTTGATTCGTCAGCTTTACCATCGTTTCCGGCGAAGTTCCCGCAATCTGCATATCCTTTAGCTGAATATAATACATATACGGCGAAGGATTTGTCGTTCGAAGCACACGGTAGGCATTCAGCAGGCTTGCCGAGTACTCCGCTTCAAACCGTCTGGAAATAACACCCTGAAAAATATCACCCTCTCGGATATAATGCTTTGTTTTTTCTACCATTTCGCAGTATTCTGCTTTGCTGACATTGCAGATAAATTCCGGCACTGGCGCTGGCGCTTCATAAGGAATCGGCTCGGTATGCCTAAGCGTTTCCACAAAAGCAGAAAGTTCTGCAACTGCCTTTTGATATCCCTCTTCACCGTCTGCCGCTTTTGCATTTACGATAACACAAAGTTTATGATGAAGCTGATCAAAAGCAATTAGTTTATCAAACATCATCAATTCAAAATCATGAATATCACTCTGCTTTATTTTCAGTTTTGGCTCAGCATACTGTATCATTTCATAAGAAAAATACCCAACCAGCCCCCCTGTAAATGTCGGAAGCCCTTCTATCTGCGGCGAACGATACTGCTCTAAAATTGCCTGCAGCGCTTCTTTGGGACTGCCCGCCACTTCCCGAATCGTACCGTTTTCTTCAATCCTCGTTACGCCCTCTTTACAGAAAACCGAAAATTTAGGATTGACTCCCAAAAAAGAATATCTTCCCAAACTTCCGCCTTCCACGCTTTCTAACAAGAAATATTGCTGATCCAGCACCGCCAGCTTGCGCAGCATTAAAATTGGCGTAATGTCATCTGCTAAAATTTCCATACACACAGGAATAAATGTGTATGCTTTTTCATATTGTTTTGCTTGTTCATACGTCGGTTTTATCATGATAATCCTCCCTTTCTGCTGTGCGGACTGGGGTGCTGCTGGCATATTTCTTTTGGACAACTCTGTGCAGTCGAGTAGGAAAGCGTCCTTTTCTCCTACTCGTCGCACGACCCGTTATTTTCTCTACACGGGTCTGCAAATCAAAAAGCCCCTGCCCTAACAGTATAAAAATACCATTAGGACAGGGGCAAAAAGCCTCTGCGGTGCCACCTAACTTGGCGTGCCGAAACACACCCACTCTCCACACGTACCATCATACGCTTTCCCTTGATAACGGGCGGAAATCCCGTTGGGCATTACTAAAGCTATATTAAAACAGCTCGTTTCTCCCACCTTCCCAAGTCCATTCCCTATCTGTCCGACTACCGCAATCCCACCATCTGCAGCTCTCTGAAAATCATTTCAAATACGTACTCCTCTTGGTCATCAGTTTTAAGTTGGTTTCTCTATGAAATTGTTCCTTTAATTTCTAATTTATGTTATAAATTGTAATCGGTTCTTAAGAATCTGTCAAGAGGGAAATCTTATTTTTTATATCATAAATATGATTTTTCAGAATTATATTTACATATTGGCTAAACG